>CAYRXD010000001.1:0-16602 GCA_964428135.1 uncultured Candidatus Saccharibacteria bacterium
ACGGCGCGGGGAAAAGCACTATCTTCAAGCTCATCACGGGAGAGATGGAACCGACTTCGGGCGACATTACTATCGGTCAGCGTGTAAGCATTGCAACCGCAAAGCAAGTTATTCCGCGCGAGGATATGGAGTTGACCGTGCGCGAATTCTTTCAAAAATGTTTCGACAAAAAAGTCTACGACATTGACCCGAAGATTGACGAGGCGCTTGAGGTAGTGAATCTGAAAGGGCACGAAAAAATTCACGACCGCGTCTTGAAAACTTTTTCCGGCGGACAGCAGGCGCGGCTTCTCCTTGCCTCGGCTCTTATACAGGACCCGGACATTTTACTGCTTGACGAGCCGACGAACAATCTCGACAAAGCGGGCATCGCTCACTTGACGCAGTTTCTCGTTGAGTATCAAAAGACGTGTATTGTCATTTCGCACGATGCGGACTTTTTGAATAAATTTACCGAGGGCGTTTTGTATCTCGATGTTCACACAAGAAAACTTGAGCAGTACGTGGGAAATTATTTTGATGTGGTAAAACAAATTTCCATTCGCATTGAAAAAGAGAATCGCAAAAATGCCCAGCTTGCCAAAGAAATTCAGGCGAATAAAGACAAAGCGAATTTCTTTGCGAATAAAGGCGGGCAGATGCGGCTTGTGGCGCGGCGCATGCGGGACAAAGCCGAGGAGTTGGAAGAGGAAAAAGTGGACGTGCGAAAAGAGGACCGCACCATCCGTCCATTTCTCATTCCGTTTCAGGAAGACCTGATTGGAGAGATTTTGCACATTGAGTCTTTTACAGTGATGAAGAACCACAAGCTTATAGAACGGACAGCGAAGATCTCTCTCAAGAAGAACCGTCACTTGCTTTTGAGTGGTCCGAATGGCATAGGGAAGTCCACGCTCTTGGAGCGGCTTGCGAGCGGGAAAGCGGCGGGTGCGACCATTTCCGACGGCGTCCGCGTCGGCTATTACCGCCAGGATTTTTCAACGCTTGATTTTGAGGATACTGTGTATAATTCCCTTTTGAATGTTATGGTGGAGCGTGACGACCACAAGCTTCGCTCTATTGCCGCGGGCTTTCTCATTACCGGCGACATCATGAAAACAAAAATCGGCAGCCTCTCGGAAGGACAGAAAGGACTCGTCGCCTTCGCGTGCTTGGTAATTGAAAAACCGGGACTGCTCATCTTGGACGAACCCACGAACCACATCAACTTCCGCCACCTTCCCATTATCGCCCAAGCGCTTGATAAATACGAAGGCGCGATGGTGCTTGTGTCGCACGTGCCGGAGTTTGTGGCACAGATTCGGATTGACGAGGTGCTTGATTTGGAGAAGTAGCGCTCAAAAAAATTGACAGTAATCTACAAGTATGCTTAAATAAGCAACAGCAGAATTTTCGTTCTCGAGAGAAACTTATGGTGAATCAAAATGAATATATTAAACGATGATATCGTCATTGGCGTCTTGAGTGCCGTGCATGAGCAAACAGCGAAAGAAATAGAGGAAAAACTGGAGTATAAATACAAAAAAGAATTTCCCGGTTATGAATTGTATATGGCGTTGCATTTTTTAGAAAAACGCGGCATCCTTATTGTTAAGGGAAAAGGAGGCCGGAAAGATCCATTGAAATTTCGCCTTATCGCCACTTTGCCACCAGATAGAAATATCGGAAAAGAAAGCGACGAGGGACTGATTTTTACTTGAAATAGCATGTTGTTGCCGGACGGGGATCATAACCCCGTCCGGTTTTTTTGCGTGTACAGTTCGCGTACGCGAACTGTACACGCACACACGCGAACGCAAAAAAGAAAGAGAAAAAGTTTCGAACAATGCGCCCTTTGGCTTCGCTACCGATACAACCAAGCCCCCGCAGTATCTACAAAAAGCCGCCACCATTCGGGGAAGTTTTGAAGCGATATGCCGATGCCGTCTTTATTGTCCATGATGTACCAGGCGAGCAGAATGAAAAAGAGAAGCCAGAGGGTTGCATCTCCGTACTTCGGCGAAGCATGCGATGGGTAGAGCGCGTATGAATTATGCGGCGTGATATAATACCGGAGTGCTTTGAGCGGCAGGACGAGCAGAACATATGCCGCAAGGGTGATGATAGCCGCGAGCCAGATTGGTATCTTTTTGGAAACCTCTTCTCCGAAGATCGTACCGGAGGTGAGAATTGAAAGAAGGATTAAAATAACAACCAAAGAAAGGATTGCTATCAGAGTGCTTATCATAAAGTACGATAAAAGATACGCGCCCCGTTCCGCACGGCTCGGTTTTTTGTCGATCTTTTTTTCGGCAGCGGGAGGGTTATAGGTTGATTGGTTTCTCATCTTTTTTTTTCGGTTTTTGCGGATTTTCGCAAAAGTGTCATCAGTCCGATTTGCCACAAAAACGCGGTAAAGGACATAAGCGGGAAGGTGATGTAGTTGAACTCGAACAAGATTCGCTTCGCACAGTCGGTGTTTCCTGAAGCCAGGCAAGGAAGTCCGCTTGATATACCCATTTGAAGGAAGTGCTGATCGAGAGCGACGATCACTCCAAGCAGGGAAAGAGCGATGATATAATCCGCAATGCGCGAATCTTTTTTCCACCAGGCGAGCCCAAGGAGAACCGCTTGCGGGTAGAGGAAAACGCGCTGAAGCCAGCAGAGTCCGCAGGGGACGAAACCGAACACTTCGGAGTAAATCAAACTCAAAATGGTTGCACCAAGCGCAAAGAGAAAAGCAACAGGCAAGGCGTACTGTGCGGCGGCTCGAAAAAAAGAATCAAGCACCGGATATTTTTTTCGGAAAAAATAAGCAAGAGTGAGCGCAATCAAAAACACCTGCGAGAGAAGCGTCGCGAAGGCTAAAAGAAAATTAAGATTTGAAACAAACGGGGACATTATTGCGGGGGAAGCGGGCAAGAAGATTTTTCTGATAATTGTTCGAGCGTGACTTCGCCGCTTTCGCGCGAGCCGTCGGCGAATTCCCAGGTTGGATACCCCTCGATCTTTTTTTCTTTACAGACAGCGGTCTGACTTTGCGCGTCGGGTGTTGAGCACTCGACATACGGGAGCAGTTTTTCAGAAGAACCAAAAAGCTTTTTCTGCGCCTGGCAATGCGGGCACCAGAAAGCGCCGTAGAATTTCACGCCTTTGTCTGTGAGGCACTGCGCGAATGCGTCAAGCTTTCCCGGTTCGCCGGTCGCCGTGTCTTTTGGCCGCGTCATGAATAATAGTCCAAAGACAAGAGCAAAAATAATGATACCTCCAATAATTATTTTTTTCATAATTCTATGATATAAAGCAAAATCGATTTCGTCAAACAACCGCAGACGCCCTTCATGTTCAGTTTACGATTTCTGTTGTACACTACAACATATAGCAAATTAATGCTTTTATGAAACAAAAATCCATTATGTATATCATAGCTTTTATTGTTATTGCGTTTGCGGTGTATATGGCTGTGTTTTGGAAAAACAAAACGATCCATCAAGAGTCGGCGGGGAGCGTTCCGGCGGGTTCCGCTGTCGCATATTTTGCGGGCGGGTGTTTTTGGTGCACGGAATCGGATTTTGAAAAAATGCCCGGCGTTACCTCCGTCATTTCCGGATACATGGGCGGGGACGAAGCAAATCCGACGTACGAACAAGTATCCGCGCATGTGACGGGGCACCGGGAGTCTATAAAAGTGTATTACGACCCCGCGAAAGTGTCATATCAGGCGCTCGTCGAGTATTTTTTCAAACATCACGACCCGACCGATGCGGGCGGTTCATTCCATGACCGCGGACACTCATACACTTCGGCGATTTATTATTCCACACCGGAAGAAAAAACCATCGCCGAAAACGTGGTGAAAGATTTGGAAGTGCGGCATATTTTTTCGAAACCGATAGTGACGAGCATTGAACCCGCGAAACAATTTTGGAACGCCGAAGAATACCATCAGGATTACTACAAGAAAAATCCTCTGCGGTACGAGTACTATCGAAAAGGCTCCGGACGTGATGCCTATATTGAAAGTATTTGGGGGAAGACGATAGAGCAGGGAAACAAGGGAACAATAGAACAGGGGGCGGCGACGGTTGCCGCCAAGTGGCGCACATTTGTGAAGCCGAGCGACGAAGAGCTTAAAAAAAATCTCACGCCGATGCAATATAAAGTGACGCAAAAGAACGGAACGGAACCGGCGTTTCAGAATGAATATGCTGAAAATAAAAAAGAGGGGATTTATGTCGATGTCGTTTCGGGAGAACCGCTCTTTTCTTCCACGCAAAAATACGACTCCGGTACCGGCTGGCCGAGTTTTTGGGATACCATCGCGCCGGAAAATATCGTGAAGCAAGACGACTTCCTCCTCATTATTCCGCGCTCTGAAATCCGCTCAAAACATGCCGACTCTCACTTGGGACATGTCTTCAAAGACGGTCCCGAGCCCACCGGACTCCGCTACTGCATGAACTCCGCCGCGCTTCGCTTCGTGCCGAAAGAGAATATGGAAGCGGAAGGGTACGGCGAATATCTTAAACTTTTTCCGAAACCGTAAAAACACGTTGTAGTTTTCACTTTTTGTGTTATCATAACAACATGAAAACGCTATCAAAAAAACAATTTAAAATCATTATAGAAAAGGACGAAGAAGGCTATTTCGTCGCCTCGGTACCCGCTTTGCCCGGGTGCCACGCGCAGGCAAAAACGCTTTCCGACCTTACGGTGAAAATTCAGGATGCCATCAAACTTTGCCTTTCTGTTGCAAAAACAAATAAGGCCTACTCCAAACGAATACAAGAACTTTCGTATGAGCCGTCTTTTATCGGCATTGATACGGTAACGGTTTAGCGTTATGGTATCGGCAAGAATGAGACAGATAAAAGCGAAAGATATTGTTCGCATTTTGAATCATTTGGGTTTTGTAAAAATCCGTCAAAGCGGTTCGCATGCTTTTTACTTGCATCTTGACGGGAGGTCAACGATTGTTTCTTCGCACGGTAGCGAGGAAATCGGTCGCGGACTGTTACGCCGCATTTTGCGGGAGATTGAAATATCGCCGGAAAATTTTATGGAAATGCTTTAAGTTAAAAAAGGTCATTTTTGTCGAGTAACGTTTTTAGAGCCAGTATAAAGGATATTTTAGGTACTAGAGAAAGAAAATTCTAAAAAGCGGATTTTTGCTTGACAAAAAATCATACTCGTGTATACTAATAACCAGACAGTAAGGATGTCTTACACAAAAAAAGCCCTAGTTTGGGCGGGGAAAATAACATTCTACAAACAGGAGAACAACATGTTGTTCGCACGTGATGGTCCTATTTGGATCACATTAAAAATCTAAAAACATCAGCTGGTCGGGAGCAAACGCCAAGCGCGCGTTGCCGCTCCCAAAACAAGGACGAACAGAAATGTTCGTCCTTTCATTTTGCGTTTCGGGACTCGGAGTGGTATACCAGATACATGACACAAGAAGAAGCATTCGATATTTTACAACTCGGACACAATGTCTACCTCACCGGTTCCGCGGGGGCGGGGAAAACTTTTTTACTTAATCGCTATATTGAACATCTCAAAAAAAATAACGTCGAAGTGGCGGTGACGGCTTCGACGGGCATCGCCGCAACGCACATTGGCGGGGTGACGATTCATTCATGGTCGGGGCTTGGCGTCCGCAACGCTCTCACCGAACAAGATCTCGACGCGCTCGAAGAACGGCGGTATCTTTTTGAGCGTTTTCAGAATACGCGCATACTCATCATTGACGAGGTTTCCATGCTGCATCATTTCCGGCTTGATTTGGTGGAAAAAATCATTCGTTCGTTCAAGAGAAATAATCTTCCTTTTGGTGGTATGCAAGTGGTTTTATGCGGGGACTTTTTTCAGCTCCCGCCGGTTTCGCGTGCGAACGAACCGGAGGCAAAATTCATTTATCACTCGGACGCATGGAATGAAATGAATCTCAAAATTTGCTATCTTCATGAGCAGTACCGTCAGACCGATGACGCTTGTGTGAGGGTATTGAACGACATCCGCACAAATCGTGTTTCGGAAGATACGCTCATGCCGCTTCGGCGGCGGTATATGAAAGAGCCGAAAATTTCCATTCCGCCGACGAAACTCTACACCCACAATATTGACGTTGATGCGGTGAATGACCAAGAGATTGAAACACTCGATGGAGAAGAAGAGGTCTTTGAAATGACTTCGCGAGGGAAAACGCCGCTCATCGAAGCGCTCAAGAAGAGCTGTCTTGCGCCGGAAGTTTTGCGGCTCAAAATCGGCGCGCGGGTGATGTTCGTGAAAAATAATATGGATGCGGGATACGTGAACGGCACGCTCGGGAAAGTGGCGGCGTTTGAACATGGCGCGCCCGTGGTGGAAACCGCAAAAGGTGTGCGTATCATGGCACACCCCATGAGCTGGCTCATTGAAGAAGACGGAAAAATAAAAGCGGAAATCACTCAAATACCGCTTCGGCTCGCATGGGCAATCACCGTTCACAAGAGCCAGGGGATGAGCTTGGACGCCGTTGAAGTTGACCTTTCAAAATCATTCGAGAAAGGCATGGGATATGTCGCGCTCTCCCGCGTGCGCACGCTTGATGGATTGAAGCTTCTCGGGTTGAACAAAATCGCGCTTGAAGTACACCCGGAAGTCCTCGAGTTTGATAAAGAACTGTTCGACTTCTCGCAGACTGCCGAGGATGAATTGCGCAACATCCCCGCGGAAGAAAAAATACGCCGACAAAAAGCATATCTCGGGTCGGTTTCTGTGAAGAAAAAAGAGAAAATAAAAAAGATTTCGACCCTTGAGGAGACGCGTGCATTATTGCCGCAAAACCTTTCTGAACGAGAAATGGCGCAAAAGAGAGGAGTAACCGAAGGGACGATTTTTGAGCATTTGGAGAAACTGGTCGCTGAAGGAAAAGTGGATGCCTCGCGCGAGCTTTCCCATATCAAGCCGCAAGCGAAACGTTTTGAGAAAATGAAAACCGCATTTGATGCGGCGTATAAAAAAACCGGCGAAATGAAACTTTCGCCCGTTCGGGAAATTCTCGGCGAGAGTTTTAATTTTGAAGAGCTGCGGCTAGTGCGATTATTCTTACCAAGAAAATAAGAAACAAGAGACACACAATCAACCTCAATCAACTTTCGTCGCATATGCGACGAAAGTTGATTGAGTGGTATACTAAAAACACCAAGGCACCAAGGCAATAAGACGGTATTACTAACCTCACGCGGAAAGGTTAGTAAAACAAAAAAATGAAAACCGGAAAACAACAAGGGATAAAGCATAAATTAAAAGTACGCCAAAGGAAAACACCAAATTCTGAGAGTGTTTCACTTAAAAAACGTGCGGAAGAATTTCTTTCATCGGAAACCCCGGCTTCTTATGCGACCCAAATTACGCTTGCTCTTGTGATTCTTGCAGGTATTGCTATCGTCGCTACCGTGGCCCCCGGTCTTTCCATTCTCGCGCGAGGGTATCGCCGTTCAAGATATTACTCTCAAACTCAGATAAATGGTTCGTTGTATAATCTAAAAAAACGCGGTTTGGTAAAAGAAAATTGTAGTTCTCATGAAAAGCGGCTGGTACTTACCAAAAAAGGCGAAACGTTCTTCCGAAAAATGCTGTTTGATGACGTGCGCTTGCCAACTCAAGCCACATGGGACGGGAAATGGCGATTTGTTCTTTTTGATATTCCCGTGAAATACACGAAAGCTCGCGATGCGCTTCGTTTTCGGCTCAAAGCGCTTGGATTCTATCAGTATCAAAAAAGCGTGTGGGCGTATCCGCATCCGTGCGAAAAAGAGATACTTTATGTTGCTGATTATTTCGGGGTCGGGAAGTTCATCGAGGTTTTTGAAGCAATTCATCTTTCCAACGATAAAGAATTGAAGAAACATTTCGAGCTTTGATCTGTATCTTTCCACCCGCTAATCAACTTTATTCGCATATGCGAATAAAGTTGATTAGCGGCGAACCACGTGCATAAGAGATTCATCATGAGAACATCATGAGAACATTTCCCACGAGAGCCGCTACGAGAAAAAAATTGACGAATCGTCTCTGTTTTTGGTACACTGTTGGCAACAAAAGAGGAGTGATTATCAATTATCTTTTAAAATTATGCATCAAAAAGGAAATTTCATGATTATCGTCGTAGTGATTATCGTCGCGCTTCTCGGCGGATACGCGCTGATGAAAAATTCGAAAGAAACGACTCCGCCGGTTGTCGAAGCGCCCAAGGAAGCGGTTCCGATTAAAATTGGCTGGATGGGTCCGCTTACCGGAGATGCGGCAAGCTACGGGGAGAGCATTAAGAAAGGGGTGGAGTTTGCAAAGAAAGAGCTCGGACTCGCGAATGTTGAAGTCGTCTACGAAGATTCCAAATGCGACCCGAAAGAAGCGGTGAATGCCGTGACCAAGCTCGTGAATGTGGATAAGGTCGTTGCCATCGTCGGCGATGTCTGTTCGGGAGCGACGCTTGCCGCCGCACCGGTTGCGGAGCAGAATAAAGTCGTCATGATTTCTCCCGCATCAACCGCCCCGAAACTCACCGATGCCGGGCAATTTATTTTCCGCACCGTTCCTTCCGATGCGCTTCAGGGCGATTTCGGCGCCAAGCTCGCATATGACAGAGGATACAAAAAACTCGCGATTTTGTACGGAAATGAGGAATACGGCGTCGGCTTCAACAAAGTCTTGAGCGACAGCTTCACGAAGCTCGGCGGAGCGGTAGTTGCGAGCGAATCGTTCCAACCAAATGCCACCGATGTCCGCACGCAGATTACGAAGATAAAAGCGAAAAATCCGGACGTGATTTACATCATCAGCAACGCTCCGTCCGCGGCGGTTTCCGCACTGAAGCAGATTAAACAATTGAATCTCAAAGCCGCCGTCTTCGGCTCCGAAGGATTGAAGAGTCCGGATATTTTAAGCGGCGCGAAAGATGCGGCGGAAGGATTGACCGTTACGTCCGTTACCGCGGGCACATCGGACTTCCTCGCGAAGTACAAAACGGAATACAGCGCAGACCCGGGACCGTTCGCCGCGCAAGGGTATGATGCGTTCAAAGCGCTCGCGCTTACGGTAAAGAATGGAGCCGTTTCCGGCGACCAAATCCGCACCGCACTCGGAACCCTTGAATTCGACGGCGCCTCCGGACACATCAAATTCGACCAAAACGGCGATGTTTCGGGAAACTACGAAGTCTACAAAGTCGAAAAAGGCGCGTTCGTGATTGTGAAATAATACATCAAATCCCAAAAACAGCCCCGGCATCAATCGGGGCTGTTTTCGATTAATTGATATTGACAAATTCGTTTATTTAGTATAATCTGTAGTGTAGGGTTGAAGGGTAAATCCTGTACATTACATTTTAATTTACTATTGAGGTATCATTGTGAAAACACGTAAAGTTTTTGCGTTCGTTTTGCTTTCTTTTTTTGTTTTTTCCGGCGCGGCATTTGCGGATGGTCAACAGACCCAAGCGGCTGACATGGGAACACAAATTACGGTAAACACGAGCGACCTGCCGGCTGATATTCTCGCTAAAATTCAAGCGAAGCAAAAAGTCGCTGAAGTACAGAATGAAGTAAAAAGCAAACTGGAAACAGCCGGTGAATATGCCAAGTTCGGGCACGAAATCGGCGTTGCGGTAAACGAAACCCTGGTTGCGCTTACCGAGCAGGCTGATAAGTTTTCGGGAACGAAAGTCGGTCAGTGGGCGATGATTCTTGTCACATGGAAAGTGATGGCGAAAGATGCTCTTGAGCTTGCCAACATGTTGTTTGGATATGTGGTGGGATCTGCCATATTGTTTGGCGGTTCGTTGCTGATACTGTGGTCTTATCGCAAACATTGCATTCCGCAACAAGTGCTTGCCTCGAAAGCGGAAGACGGGACAAAAACCTATGTGACCTATGTTCCGCATGAAAAGCATCAGGAGAATGAATGGGACACTGAAAGTTGGGCGGTTTTTCATTTCGTCATACTTATCCTCACTATTATCACGGGGCTGACGGTCGTGTTTGGCTGATTTTAAGGAAACAAAATCGGAAGTTTTAATCCTGCATGTGATGTCGCGTGCAGGATTTTTTAGTTTTCTTTTCCGTCGCCATCCCTTATACTTATTTTATATGGACATCCTCCCTCAACTCATCGCCAACAGCATCATCGCCGGCGCCATTTACATGATGGCGGCGCTTGGGTTTAATCTGATTTTCGGCACGGTGAAATTCTTTGATATCGGGTACGGGGCGCTTGCGGTGGTGGGCGGATACGCGGTTTTGTATTTTTATAAAACTCTCGGACTTGGGCTTCCGCTTGCCGTATTTTTTGGCGTGCTGTTCTCGGGGTGCGTCGGATACGCAATCAATGCGCTCATTTACAAAAAACTTCGCAAAAGAAAAGCGTCCAGCATGGTACTGCTCGTGGCATCGCTCGGAGTGCTTACTGTCATTCAGGCGATAATTGCGATGATCTTCACGAGCCAGTTTCAAACGCTTTCACTTTCGGGTACATCGCGGGTGTTTGAGGTTTTCGGTGCCGCGATAACGGAAACGCAGCTCATCATTCTCGCGAGCGGAATCGCCATCATGCTCGCGCTTTCGTTTACTCTCAAAAAAACGCTGTTTGGCAAGGCGGTTATGGCGATTTCCGACGATGAAGAAGTATCCAAAATCGTCGGCATCAATACGGACAAAATAATCGGCGCGGTGTTTTTCATCGGTTCCATGATCGCGGGGCTCGCCGGCATCTTCGTCGGCTTCGACACCGGGCTTGAACCGACCACGGGAATGGCGCTCCTCTTGAAAGGCGTCATCGCCTCCATCATCGGCGGCATCGGCAACATCTACGGCGGAGTCCTCGGCGCGTTCCTCCTCGGCTTCGTTGAAAACTTCGGCATCTGGAAAATTTCAGGAGAGTGGAAAGATGCGATTGCGTTCGGACTGCTCATAATTTTTTTGCTTTTCCGCCCGCAGGGGATAATGGGTAAAGGGCGTGGCACAGAGAAGCGGTAAAAAACCACCGACTCGTCATCGGTGGTTTGCTATGGAGGTAGGGCTATAAAACGCCTGCCAGCCACACAAGGTTGGCATATATTACAATAATCAGCATATATGCCAGCACGTACAGCATCCACATGAGCATCCAAGATATGCATTGTCCTATGGCGCATGCGGCACTTGCAATCGTTTGCTTCACCGTCAGGAGTGTTGCGAGTTCCGGCAACGTTCCGAGTGGAAGAAGAGCAAAGAGAATCCACATCGGAATAGACCACGGCAAATCATGCCAATCAAATTGTGGCAACATTTCTTGTATTGACGGCGGCGATTGACCCGTTTTTATGGTTGAAACAACCGCTACCCCGACACAGACGAGAAATAACCCTACAACTATTCTCGGTGCATTGCGTTCTAAGACGTTTCGAAATTTCAAAAGAGCATTAATTTTTTTCTCTCATTTTCAACAAAAACTGAAATAAGTAAAACAAATTTTCCAATTAATGTCAAACTTCGGTGAGTTTTGCTTGACAATATTTTTATGTGTAATACTATGTAACAATAAGTAACACACAAGATTATGCTAAAAGCAACGCGAAACATCATCAATATCTCTCTTCCTGAAGAAATGGCGAGAGAGGTGCAAAAGGAGATTAAAATCGGCGGATTTGCCACCACAAGCGAGTTTTTTCGCTATGTGTTCCGAGAACACCGAAAAATACGGCTGGCAAAAGAGCTCCACGAAGAAAAAGATTTGTTTCGGCGGGGCGGAGGCAAGGTACTGAAATCTCTCAGAGATTTACGCTAACATGATAATTCTCTACTCGCCGAAATTCGGGCGTGAATACAAAAAACTGCCCGACGAAATAAAAAGAGCGGCGGAAACAAAAGAGGCGATGTTCCGAGAAAATCCTTTTGACTCGCGACTCAAAACACATAAACTCACCGGAGCGCTCGTTGGTTTCTGGTCTTTTTCCGTAAATCATTCTTACCGCATCATTTTTGATTTTTCAGACGAAAACACGGTTCAGTTTTATAGAATCGGAACACACGATGTTTACGATTAGTTTTTTGATTTTTGTAATTTGTGTTTTGTGATTTTCATTCTATGGACTACTTAATCCACCTCGCCATCCTCGTTTCCATTTATGCCATTCTCGGCATTTCGCTCAATCTCGTGGTCGGGTTCGCGGGCTTGCTTTCGGTAACGCATGCGGCGTTTTACGGCATCGGGGCGTACGCGACGGCAATTCTCCTCACGGGCTTCGGCGTGAATTTTTTCGTTTCGCTCGTTATCGGCGCGCTTGTGTCGGGATTCCTCGCGCTCCTCATAGGCTTTGTTTTGAGCCGATTGAAAGGGGATTATTATGCGCTCGGGTCTTTCGGATTCAATATTATCGTGTACAGCATTCTCTTGAACTGGCAGAGTTTGACCCGCGGACCGCTCGGGATACCGGGTATCTCTCGCCCTTCATTTTTCGGTTTTACGTTTTCCGAGAACATTTCTTTTCTTCTTCTTGTCGCTTTATCCGCCGCACTTATTTTTCTTGCCGCGCGGTTTATCGCCGACTCTTCTTTCGGGCGCTCACTCAAAGCTATTCGCGAGGACGAACAGGCCTTACAAATTTTCGGCTACAAAACACACCGCTTTAAGCTCGCGATATTCGTCATCGGCGCCATGATGGCAAGCGCCGCGGGCTCCTTCTTCGCAAGCTACATCACGTTCATAGACCCTTCCACATTCACCTTGAACGAATCCATCTTCATCCTTTCCGTCATCATTCTCGGAGGCCTCGCGAATCTCCGCGGCTCCGTCCTCGGCGCGCTCTTCCTCGTCCTCTTGCCGGAAGGGCTCCGTTTCGTCGGCTTTCCTTCCGACATTTCCGCGCAAATGAGGGTTTTGGTGTACGGCGCGTTATTGATTCTCCTGATGATGTACCGCCCGCAGGGACTTTTGGGGGAGTATAAGTTGTAGAGTTAAAAGTTGAAAAGTGAAAAGTAGAAAAAAAGCGAGAAATATGCTATACTTTTGTCATGTACAACTGGTCTACTGATGAAAATATATTGAAAAAAGACCCCCTCAAACATGAATTGTGGGAGTTTGGGCAGATGGCGAATTTCGGACTCAACGGTCGAAAATTCAAAGAGCAGTATCTTCGCGCGCATCTGGTTCTTATCGCTTGATTCTTGCATGATTTCCGGAATTCTTACAACGCGACAGATTATTTTTCTCGAGACGGTAAAAAAAGAGCCGTTTCTCACTGAAAACTTTACTCTGACCGGAGGGACGGCTCTTGCGGGGTTTTATCTCGGACACCGATATTCGGAGGATTTGGATTTTTTCTCCGAAAAAGAATTTGACCCCATGCAAATTGATATTTTTTTCAGAAAAATCCGGCAGGAAATTGGATTTGAAAAGATTGATTTTCAGCAAAGTTATAATAGAAATCTTTTTTTGTGCATTTTAAGGATGGCGAAATACTCAAAGAGGAAATTGTGGAATAGGGAGTAGAAAGTTTTATAAAAAAGTTAAACCAAATATTCAATTAACGCATGCCAACCCTTTCCGTAAAAAATCTCACAAAACATTTCGACGGCGTGCGGGCGGTGGACCGACTCTCGCTTTCTTTCGAGCCGGGGAAGGTGACGAGCGTCATCGGGCCGAATGGTTCGGGGAAATCCACGCTTATCAATGCTATCACCGGATTGCATGAGATTGATGAGGGTGCGGTAATCGTCGGGGAACGAACGGAACTTTCCCGTGTGAGCCCATACGACATTTCGGCGTACGGCATTACGCGCACATTTCAGGAAGTGCGATTGTTTGAGCAGATGACGGTGCTTGATAATATTCTCGTAACACTCACGGAGCGCGGTGTCGGCGATGCGCTCTTTGAAAAGTACGGCGCGTTTCATTTGGAGAAAGCGCAAGAGGTGCTTTCCCGCGTGGGGCTGTGGGAAAAGCGAAACGAGCTTGTTTCCGGACTCTCATATGGACAGAGAAAACTTGTGGAAATCGCGCGGGTTTTGGCGATGACGCATTCGCCTACGGGTGAAGCGGAAATCTTTTTTTTCGACGAGCCATTCGCGGGGCTGTTTCCCGAAATGGTGAAAATCGTTTCTTCCGTCATTAAAGAACTGCGGGACAAAGGCAAGACCGTGGTGTTGGTAGAGCACAACATGGATTTGATTCGTGAACTTTCCGACCATTGCATAGTGATGGATGCAGGGAAACTTTTGACGGAAGGGGTACCGGAGGAGGTGCTTTCGAGGCGGGAGGTGATGGAAGCGTATTTGGGAAATTAGTGGACGAAAATTACAAAACACACCAATAAGTTAATTTGCCAAATCCCAAACAAAGCACAAATACAAAAACACAAATTACAATACGCAAATTTCCTTGAGCTTTGAAAGTTGTGTTTTGTTTGGAATTTGTAATTTGTGTTTTTGTGCTTTAACCCATAGCATATAAGTTATGACAGTCGGCAATACTCTCAATAAAGAAACTCTTCTCAAAGCCAAAAACATTCACGTCCACTATGGCGGCATAAAAGCGCTTGACGGGGCGAGTGTGTCCATAGACGAGGGTGAGATTGTCGCGCTCATGGGTCCGAACGGCGCTGGAAAGTCTACATTACTCAAAGCGATTTTTGGCATTGCGCCGATAGAGAGCGGGAAAATTTTGTGGCGCGAGAGGGAAGTGACGCCTGTGTCGCACGATATGGTTGCGCGGGGCGTCTCGTTCGTCCCGCAAGGGAGGAGAGTTTTTAAGCACCTGACCGTAAAAGAAAATCTTGAAGTGGGAGGATATGTTCTCGCGAACAAAAAAGAATTACCGGAGCGGATCGCGGGCGTGCTTGATATTTTCCCGCCGCTCAAAGAAAAGCTCGGGAGTGCGTCCGGCTCGCTTTCCGGCGGACAACAGCAAATGCTTGCTCTTGCGCGCGGGCTTATTATTGATCCGAAAATTTTGCTCCTCGACGAACCGTCGCTCGGGCTCTCGCCGAAATTCGTGAAAGAAGTGTTCGAGAAAATCCGGGAAATAAACGAGAAAAGAAAAACCGCCATCGTCATCGTCGAACACAACATAAAATCAATTCTCGGCATTGTGACCCGCGCTTACATTTTAGATAAAGGAAAAGTTGCGCAAGAAGGTAATCCGCGCGCGCTTATTGAAAGCGGCGTGCTTGAGAAAGTGTTTTTGGGAAAGATTGAATAAGCATTAATCCGAAGCCCCACAATAGCAAACTCTAGCTGCTAGAGTTTGCTATTGGGAAAAATACAATGAGTGTCACCATTCGATGGGTTTTTCTCCGTGAGCTTTCAGATACTCGTTCGTCTTGCTGAAATGCTTGCAGCCGAAGAACCCGTTGTACGCCGAGAAGGGGGAGGGGTGCGCCGCAGTGAGGACGAGGTGCTTTTTTGAATCAATGTGCGCCCCTTTATTTTGCGCATACCTTCCCCAGAGCAGAAAGACGAGATGTTTCTTTTGTTCCGAGAGCGCGCGGATGACGGCATCGGTAAATTCTTCCCAGCCTTTGTGCTGATGCGAGCCGGGGCTTCCTGCGCGGACGGTGAGCGTTGCGTTCAAAAGGAGCACCCCCTGCTCCGCCCAGCCTTCAAGGTTCCCGTTCTGCGGAATCGGCAACCCCAAGTCGGCACTAATCTCCTTATAGATATTTTGAAGCGAGGGAGGTACCGGTACACTCTCCGGCACGGAAAAACAGAGTCCGTGCGCTTGACCTGCGCCGTGGTACGGGTCTTGCCCCAGAATAACCACGCGGACTTTATCGAACGGGCAGAGTTCAAAAGCGCGAAAGATGAATTTCGGCGGCGGGTAGACTTTGGCGCTTTTATATTCGTCGCGTACGAATTTCGTCAACTCGCTAAAATACGGCTTTTCGAATTCGTCCGCAAGAGCCTTTTTCCATGTGGCTTCGATTTTTACAATTTTTTCTTGGGGCTTCATATGGTCGTATGATACAATATTTTCATGGAAATAAAAAAGCCACCCCGATTGGGATGGCGTGAGATTAGAAACCGATGCGTTTTTTGCCAAGCGTGATGCTTGGACCGCCGACAATTTTCGGCCACGCACCATCCTTGATTGCCATGCGTATAACCGCGATAATTGATGGAATCGTAAAAAGAACATACAGTCCGATAAAGCCTGCGAATTTATGATGTCCCGTAACCCACAGAACGAAAGGCAGTGCAAGAATTACCGCTAGTAACAGCGGCACCAATAGGTTTTTTGTCAATAAGTTTTCCACAAGTGTCTCCTTAATTTAATTCTACCGTTTTTACACTATCACAAAAATTTGTTTAATACTACCCATTTTTCACTGAATGCTATAATGTAAGTTCATGACCCAAGATGAAGCGCACCACAGGAGTACTTCCAATTTTATACTCCCTGCGGTCGTTAAAATTTAGGTCGCTCGAAATTTTGAAGATGGGGCGGTATCTGATAGAGTAACGATATGAAATCCGTGCAGAAACTTTATGCGTATGTTGATGAATCCGGACAAGATACTCGCGGAGTATTTTTTGTTGTCGGGGTGGTTGTGCTTGAAGAAGAACGCATATCAGTCCTCCGTGAAATTGAAAGAATTGAAAATGA
>CAYRXD010000001.1:16612-29270 GCA_964428135.1 uncultured Candidatus Saccharibacteria bacterium
GCCCGTGAAAGTTACATGGAAGCCATTGCACAATCCTCGTTTTTTCAGAAGACCTTGTTTTTCGAGGAATTTGCGAACAGCAAGCAGTATCTTGAAATGACATCGTATGCGGTTGCGAAGGCGATTTTTAAAAGAGCGGAAGAGAATTATACGGCTTCGATTTTTATTGATGGATTCACAAAAAGAGAAGTGGAAAAATTTGAAAAAGATTTGCGCGGGTTGCGCGTGAAAAAACGAAAAGTGAGGAGTATAAGAAAAAAAGAGAATGACGGATTGATTCGTCTTGCGGATGCATTGTGCGGTTTGGTTCGTGATGCGCGCGATGGAAATTTGTGGGCGGTTTCGTCTCTTGCGAAATTAAAGAAGCGAGGGATTGCAAGCAATCTTTAAAAACGCAAACGCCCCCTTTCGGGGGTACTTGCCTATCCGGATTGCTCCGGAAACCCGCCATACGGTCGGTATTCGGCGAGACTTATTTTGCGTAATGTAAGTATAACAAACATATATTGTTTCTGTCAAATTTTTTGTCGCTCGTCGTTGTATTCTTAATTCTTTATTCCTCATTCTTTATTCTCGTTTTATGACCCAAGATGAAGCGCTCGAAATTTTGAAGATGGGACACAATGTCTATTTGACCGGCGCGGCGGGCGCGGGGAAGACTTTCGTGCTTAATGAATACATCCGTTTTTTGCGCGGACACAACGTCGAGGTGGGGGTGACGGCGTCGACAGGGATTGCCGCTACTCATATGAACGGCGTGACAATTCATTCGTGGGCGGGGATGGGAATTAAAGATTCGCTTACGGATGCCGAGCTTCGGGCGCTGGTGAAAAAACGCCATCTTGCCAAGCGTTTCAATAATACGAAGGTACTCATCATTGATGAAATTTCCATGCTCCACGCGCATCGGCTCGACTTGGTTGACCGTATCGCGCGCGTTTTCAAAGGAAACTTTGACCCGTTCGGCGGCATGCAGGTTATTTTCTCCGGCGATTTTTTTCAGCTTCCGCCCGTGAGCCGATTCGGCGAACCGCCGCCGCATTTCGTCAATAAATCTTTTATCTGGAACAATATGGACTTGCGCGTGTGCTATCTCCACGAGCAATACCGCCAGACGGATATGGAGCATCTGCGCATCTTGCAGGCGATTCGAACCGATGCCGTGGATGACAGCGTGCGCGATTCTTTGGCGCGAAGATATAAAGGAGATATTTTCGGGATGCCGCACCACACGCGGCTCTTTACGCACAATGTGGATGTTGATTCTCTCAACCGTGCGGAGCTTGCGCGGCTCGAAGGAGAAGAGCGGTGTTTCATTATGGAGGAAAGCGGGCACGAGGCGCTGGTGGATATTCTCAAAAAAGGCACGCTCGCATTGCCAGAGCTCACGCTTAAAATCGGCGCGCTCGTCATGTTCGTGAAGAATAACTTTGAAAAAGGATACGTGAACGGCACGCTCGGAAAAGTGGCGGCGTTTGAAAAAGATGAATTTGGAACTCTGCCGATTGTTGAGACGGTTACAGGCTCGCGCATTACGGCGACAAAGGAAATTTGGGAACTCGATGAGGACGGCGGAGTAGCGGCGGAAATAAAACAAATTCCGCTTCGGCTCGCGTGGGCGATTACGGTGCACAAAAGTCAGGGGATGAGTTTGGACGCGGCGGAGATTGATCTCTCAAGATCGTTTGAACCGGGGATGGGCTACGTGGCGCTCTCTCGCGTGCGTACGCTCGCGGGCTTGCGGCTTACGGGACTGAACGAAATCGCGCTCAAAGTAAACCCCGATATTCTCATCTTCGACCGCGAGCTGGAAAGATTGTCGGACGAGATGGTGTGGAAGCTCCGCGAGATTCCACAGGAAGAACGAACCTCTTTGCAGAAAAAATTCTTGAATTCAATCGGGGTGAAGACCGAAAAAGCCTATCAAAAATTGACGCAAGAAAAAAAGAAAACGTATTCCGTGGAAGAAATCCGAAAAACAATCGCGAAAGCATATCAAAAATGGACAGAGGAAGAGGATGAAAAATTGGTGGAAACTTTTGCGGCAGGAAAAAAGATTCCGTACCTTGCCGTCCTTTTTGAAAGGAAACCGGGCGCTATCCGTTCGCGATTAAAAAAGCTTGGACTGCTTGAATCATGAAAATGATCGTTTGAATTTTGCGGCAGTATGGAGTATTATGTGGAAATGATCACCAAAGAAGACATAGAGAAACTCGCCGATCTTGCGCGGATCGAGGTTGAAGAAGGGGAGAGAGAGCGCCTCCGTTCGAGTATGGAGGGCATTTTGGATTACGTGTCCGAAGTGGGGAAGATCTCCGATTCTTCCGCTTCCGCGCCGGATTTGGGGACGCTTCGGAATGTGTTTCGCGAAGATGGAGAGCCGCACGAGGGAGGCGCGTACACAGACAGTGTTTTGAAAAATGCGCCGGATACTGAAGGAGGGTATATTAAGGTGAAGAAAATTTTATAAAAACGCATGAATATCAATACGAAAGAACTCACCATAGCCAAAGCACGCAAACATCTCGATGCGGGTGATTTTTCCGCAGTGGAGCTGGCACAGGCTTATTTGAAAAACATCGAAGAAAAGAACAAAGACATATTCGCGTATATTGAAGTGTTTGATGATGTGTTAGAACAAGCGAAACGCGCGGACGAAATGATCAAGCAAGGAAAAGCCGCGGCGCTTACCGGCATCCCGCTCGCGATTAAAGATAACATGCTCATCGAAGGCAAAGAGTCCACCTCGGGTTCAAAGATTCTCAAGGGACATATCGGCATTTACGATGCGACCGTGATAGGCAAACTCAAAGCACAGAGAGCGGTTTTTCTCGGGCGTGCGAATATGGACGAGTTCGCTATGGGGAGTTCAACGGAAACGAGTGCGTATGGAGTCACAAGGAATCCCCGCGACATTGCGCGCGTCCCCGGGGGTTCTTCCGGAGGTTCCGCGGCGGCGGTTGCAGGGGATATGGCGCTCGGTGCGCTTGGTTCCGACACCGGCGGTTCTATCCGCCAGCCGGCGGCATTTTGCGGGATTGTCGGAATGAAGCCGACGTACGGCGCGGTGTCGCGATACGGACTGATGGCGATGGCATCTTCACTCGATCAGATCGGACCGTTTGCGAAGACCGCGGAAGATGCCGAGATTCTTTTTGATGCCATTCGAGGGCACGACGCAATGGACAGTACGTCCGTTCCGTACCAGTCACCGGTTACCAGTCACCAGTTACCAGTGATTGGTGTACCGAGAGATTTTCTTTCCATGAAAGGACTTGATCCGAGGGTTCTCGAGAATTTCGAGACTGTTCTCTCGATGCTCAAAGAAAAGGGATATGAAGTGAAAGATGTCTCTCTTCCATTCATGCAGTATTCGCTCGCCGCATATTACGTGCTCATGCCCGCGGAAGTTTCTTCTAACCTCGCGCGTTTTGACGGTGTTCGCTTCGGGCTTTCTGTTGCCGGAGAAAATGTCCATGATTCGTACAAGAAAACCCGCCGTACCGGTTTCGGAGAAGAAGTGCGGCGGCGTATTCTCCTCGGTACATACGTGCTGTCATCGGGGTATTACGATGCGTACTACGGCAAGGCAAACCAAGCGCGCGACTTGATCCGCAAAGACTTTGAGCGTATTTTTCAGGAAGTGGACAGTATTGCGACCCCGACGACCCCGACCCCCGCTTTCAAAATCGGAGAGAAGATGAATGACCCTCTGCAAATGTATCTTGCTGATATTTTCACCGTACCGGCAAACATTGCCGGACTGCCCGCAATCTCCGTACCGTCGGGGTTTGTTGAAGAAGAAGGAAAAAGCCTGCCGCTCGGAATTCATTTTATCGGTCCGCAGTTCCGGGAAGATATTGTGTTCCGCATCGGAAAAGACGCGGCGCAGATCAAATCATAGGCGTCATAGCAGGGTATTATACCCTTTCTAAAAAATCAGTTAACATTTGAACCGTAAATTTTGGTCAGGAATTTCGATAAAAATCCTCAATGTACCTCGGTATATTGCCACACGGGCACTTCCATTTTCTAATCGCTTCGCACCACAGGAGTACTTCCAAAAACATAGTCGTTGCACTCCTTGTTTTTTAGGTCGCTCAAGAAAATCAGGCCGCTCGCATTTTTCTCGAAATCCTGCCTCGAAATTTTCTGGCTCAAATGTTAAGCATTTTATTAGAAATGGTATTACTTTTTTCAATGTTCCCTTTTCAAACGCCGCCAACTCCGCCGTCGCCCGAGATTACCAGGCTGTTCGATGGCATTACCGCCATCGCGCAAAAACCGGCGGCTTTTTGGAACTCTCTTTCAACAAACACTTCTTTTATGATTTTTCAAGTCTTTCTTTTGTTTTTAAGCGCTGTGTTCTTCGCTTGCATTGTGATATTGATCGAAAAGATCACTCTCGTAAACAGCAAACTGAACACAAGAAACAACACGGCGGGGTTGAAGTTCGCACCAGTGAAGTCGACGCGTTTTGCCGTGGTGGAAAAACACATGACGAGCGAAAACCCAGGCGAGTGGCGGCTTGCTATCATAGAGGCTGATACGCTGCTTGAGGAGATAGTAAAGAAGATGGGATATGAAGGGACGACGCTTGGCGAGATGCTCAAGAATGTCGAGCCGTCGGATTTCACGACATTGAACGAAGCATGGGAAGCGCACAAAGTCCGGAACCAGATCGCCCACCAAGGTTCATCTTTTACGCTGACAAAAAGGGAAGCGAAGCGTATAATACAGCTATACGAGAAAGTGTTTCGCGAGTTTGATATTATTTAAGCAGGACTTACGCGCTTGGCGATCTTCGTTGTTGAAACATCAGGTTTTTCCGTCAATGTACTGTTAGTTAGTACATCTCCGTAAAAACCCTTGTTTCGCCGAAGAATTCATCCAAGTGCTAAGGTTACATATGTTCACCAAAACTTTTTTTAAATTTCTCGCCGGGTTTTTGAGTATTGTCGCTCTCGGCGTGTTGGGCGCAACCATTTCCAGCCGGTATCTTGCCGCGAGTAGTTCCATGCTTGCGAATACAGAAGACGGGAAATAAGCGGATAGACTTATCCACATCATTCCCTGGACAAGAGGAGTATGTCATTAGTATTATATAAATATGAAACTAAGCCGACATAAATTTCTCCTTGTACCTCTTGCCTTCCTCGCTCTCTTTTTGGTTCAGCAATTCATTTCCTTTTTTGTGTTGCGAGGTGCGGCGGTGGCTCCGGGAATCGAAGAAAATGTTCCCATTGGTAAAATCCCGCCGCCCCTCACCGGAGAAGAAGCGCGGCTTGCGGAAGAAATCACCTCAAAACAGTTCGCCCCCCTGTCGGCAGAGGAACAAGCCTCAATAAGCGCCGGTCTTTCTGTCGTGGCGCAAACCCCTCCCCCGCCTCTCTCTCCGGAAGAAGAAGCGATGCGAAAGCAGGTTTTCGGTCTGTAAGGCACTGTAACAAAATAAATTGAACTTTTACATCTCATATTCACGTCATCCTTATTTCAAAAAATCTTCAGCTTATCCCGATAGGCATCAGATTTTTTGAAATAAGCCTGCCGCAAATCTGAGCGTAAATTGTTCAAGTTATTTTGTTACAGCGCCTAATTGTAAATTTTACACAAAAATAATTATGCCCCTACATATCATCTCGCGCCTCTTCGTTTTTTTGCTTGTCGTCGCGAGCGGGCTTTTGCTCAACGCCAGTTCTCTTTTTGCCGCCGATTACGAACTGACCGGCTGGGCGTGGGGGGGCGACAATAATATCCAGCAAGGCAAGTGCGACTTGGATGGTTTACCGCCCCCTGGCGACGACAAACCGCAGTGTATCACTGGCGGTGTCGGCTGGGTAAGTTTCAGCAATACTACGGAGGGGATCCCCGCGCCTTTTTATAAAGTGACAATCGACAGTGTTACCGGCGATTTTTCCGGATATGCGTGGAGTTCGAATCTTGGCTGGATAAGTTTTAATGTTCCCGACGCAACTCATCCGAAAGCGAAAGTAAACATGAGCGGCGGCGGAGTTCAGCCAGTTACCGGTTGGGCGCGCGCCTGTTCCGTATTTGTTTCCGGCTGTTCCGGGGCGCTGTATTCAGATGTGAACGGTGTCCCAACTTGGAACAATAACTGGCATGGTACCGGGCGTGGCGGTTGGGACAATGTTTCAGAACGTGGCGGCTGGGATGGATGGGTCAGTTTAGGTGGAATGGCGGGCGGCGTTGGATGGAAAGTAGATACTGACATGACACCGATGAGATTTTTGACCCCAACCACTTGTAACGGCGCTGTTCCCGGTGTTAATTATTGTTATGCGTGGGGAGGCAATGGTGCCGCAAATACGCCTCCGCCATGGCTCGTCGCCGGGCATGCGTCGCCGATAGGATGGCTGATGGCGTCAAATTTGGTCATTAACACCACTCCGCCCCCGCCGCTTCCGACACTGAGTTTTCTTGCTGACAAGTATGTGCTTTCTGACGGGCAATCCACTACGCTTCGTTGGCTTACCGGCGGAAATATCTCAGATTGTATGGCGTCCGGCAATTGGACTGAACCTCCGGTCAAGGCATTTGATGCCAGGGTGTGGCATTCTGAAGTCATAACACCTTCGCCCGCAGGAGTGTACACCTATAATCTTCAATGCACAGGATCGGACGGACCAACGCCTCTTCGGACGGTTGTGGTCACTGTCACCAGCGGATCGGTTCCCGAGAATGGCGCTTGCGGTACAGCGCACGGAAAGCCGAGCAAAATAAAACCACCGAGTCCTCCGAGCTTGACCCTCTGTAGTGCTGGTAATTTGAAATCGCCGGGGGTAATCCAAAACGGAGATATGTGGGAGTGGACATGCGCCGGAGTAGATGGCGGTCTGGATACCGTGCAACCATTCTGTTCAGCTCCGAAGACTAAATTCTTTAAAATCAAAGTGTTTTAGGTACAGAAAAATCGCTCCGATAGGACTCGGAGCGATTTTTTCTTGACCCCGTTAGCATTTTTAAAACAAAAATTCTAACGGGGCAGGGCTGTTCAACCCTATCTTTTCGTCGCCCGACGGGGGTTGTACTCGTCTACAGATGTCGCGAACTATCCCGCGACCCCCGTCGGGGAATGTTTAGAAATACCGCTAAATTTCATTCAAACACATGGGCGGGGGTACAACCCCGCGCCCGGCGATGGCATAAACATAGTAGGGTTGCAGAGCCGTGCTAACGAGGGAGTTGACTTTTTTTCAATTGCGAGTATTCTTTACTTCATAAGCTACGAAGACAAGAGGCGTCCATAAGTCCTCTCGAGTGGGTCGATCTTCGGCTTTTTAGCCGTTTTTTTTGTTTAGTCAACATTTATGGCGGTCACAAAAATAAAGAAAGCAGAAATATATAAAGAAATTACCGGCATTGCCAAAGGCGAAGGTTCGCGTGTGTTCGTAAATTTTCACGGTCTTTCCGTGGCGGACTCTACGGCGCTTCGGCGCTCTCTTCGGGGTGAAGGAATAGGGTATTTCGTCGCAAAAAAGACGATAGCCAAAAAAGCATTCGGCGAATCGGGCGTTTCAGGGGAGATGCCGGAGATGCCGGGAGAGTTTGCTGTCGCCTATGGAGAGGATCTTATCGCTCCCGCGCGCGAGGTCTACAAGTTCCAAAAGTTATTCAAGGATAAGATTTCGATCACAGGCGGCGTCTTCGAAGGGCGTTTTGTGGAAAAGGACGAGATGATCGTCATTGCCTCCATTCCGTCCCGCCAGGTACTCTACGCACAGTTCGTTAATCTTATCAATTCGCCGATACAGAGATTGGCTGTCGCATTCGACCAGATTGCACAAGCCAAAGAACAGTCAGTTTAATCATTAAATTCATATACGAACATGTCAGAAGAAACAACACAAACCGAGGTCGTGGAAGTTCCCGTAAAGTTCAAAGATCTCGTTGAAAAGATCGAGTCCATGAGCGTTCTTGAGCTTCACGAACTGGTAAAATTACTCGAAAAGAAGTTCGGTGTTTCCGCCGCGGCTGTCGCAGTAGCGGGACCGGGTGCCGGAGCAGGCGCTGAGGCGGCGGAAGAGAAGAGCTCTTTTACCGTTGAACTTACCGCAGCCGGAGAACAGAAAATCGCTGTTATCAAGGTAGCGAAAGAAGTCCTCGGACTCGGACTCAAAGAAGCGAAAGACCTCGTTGAATCCGCCCCCGTCGTCGTCAAAGAAGGACTAAAGAAAGAAGAGGCAGAGGAGGTGAAGAAGAAGTTTGAAGAAGCTGGTGGTAAAATTACCCTCAAATAATATATCGGACTAAATCAGCAAAAGCCCCGAATTCGGGGCTTTTGCTCTGGAAAAAATCTCTCTCCTTTGAATTCTACGGATTCTATGCTAAATTAGAGAGGTATATTAAGCTGAATAAAATAGAAGGAGAGGTGGGTGAGCTGGCCGAAACCACCACACTGCTAACGTGGCAAGGAGTAAAATCCTTCGAGGGTTCGAATCCCTCCCTCTCCGCATTGACAACCTATTAGTTTTGTGTCATTCAAACTCGGAATGAGGGCGGTGTCCCAATACCATGTTACCTCACTCTCTCTTCATCAGCTTATCCCGATAAACTTCTGATTTTTCTCTTTGGTTCACCACGAATTTTTGCTCTTAGAGAGCAGTATTTTGTTAGAAATGGTATAAAACTTGTGAGCGGTACCCGGGCTTGTTGCATCTGAACGTTTTTTGCATATTCTGTCAAAAAAAGCCCCTCGACCGAGGGGCTTGACTACACCATATCAAGAACTATTGTTTACCCGTTCATTCACCTTAAGCAACCGCTTTCGCGATGCCGCCGTAGAACTCTTTGTCATCTTTCTTAAGCAATCGCGCGTGCGATGCCGCCGTAGATGATCGGGTATTTTTTCCTGAGCCGATGATTTCAGGCTGCTACTGTTCCCATCACTCCCGATTCATATCCTTTGTGAAGCTGTCTGACCGCCGCCAGGATATTCTTGTTTTCGTTTTTCACGCAGACATCTCCCGGGAAGAGTACATCTCTCCCTTCTCCGATAATGGGGAAGTAGAGCGTGTTCTCATCGTGAATAGTGAAGATCTTCGCCTGGCGAATCAAGCCGATCAGGTCTTTGTTCTCAAGAACAAAAGGTCTCACTAATCGGCGAAAGAGGTCGTCTTTCTTGAATATCTCCTCTTGTGTTTCTTCGTACTCCTTTCGGTACTGTCCGTTTTCTGTTTTCAGTTCTTCAAAAAGACGGCTAACATGCTCCAACTCTTTTTCTTTTGCGGTCAGATTTTTTTTCAGGCGGCGATGGTCGGCAATAAAATGCCATATGACAAAACAGAGAAGCATGGCTGCTGCGACGGTGAATATCATTTCTGTCATAACGAACGACTCCGCGGCGTTGTTGATGGCGGGCAGGATTTTTGGCGGCGTATCGGCGACCGGCACTGTGGCTGGTCCGCTTTTTGGGAGGGCGGTCGGCGCGGGCGGCAAGGCCGCTTGTTTCGTTTGCGTGATCGTATAGAGACCCGCCGCACCTTTCGCAGAACTTTTTACATATGTCTGTTTCTCGATCACCACTTCTTCGGGGGTGAGATCTCCCGAATCCGACCGGATGAAATAAAAATTTGCCCGCTTTGCAAGTGTTCCCGAAACGGGGACAGTGAGGATTCTTTTTGGGTTGCGCGCGGCCATCTCCGGCGCAGCAAGTCCTTCGACGCGGAGCCAGAGAGCGAAATGTTTTTGGTACTCAGCGCCGTATAACGGTCCGTTGTCGGCTCGGGCGAGTTCGCTGCGGTAGATATTGTACCAATCGGAATAGGTAGCGCCGTTTGAGAGCTGGTATTGTTTTACCGGTGTTGCGACGTAAGAAGCGGCGGCTCCCGCGATTCCGAAGAACGCGAGAAATACCGCCAGTATAATCTTGGGAAATATAAGCATGGTCTTGCTCCTGTGTTCTGTTATCGGATTTCGGTAAATTTGATCGCAGGTTTGTGCGGGCGCGCTGTTTCGCGGGTCTGAACTTTCTTGCGGTGCAGTACGGTTTTCTCTCTTTGTACTGTTTGTTTCGTTTGCTGTTTTGTGATGTACCCGAAGCGTTGCGTTTCTGTTATGGATCCGCCGATTTTTTCTTCCCGGCGTATCCACTCGGCTTCGGCGGCAGACTCTCTTTCTCTCTCATTTCTCATGCTCTCGTACAGTTCCGCGTTAATTTTCTGTATCTCAGCGGCGATACGATGACCTTCGGTCGGGTTCGGCGCTCTCGCCAAAAAAATGATTTTCAGTCCCGTGCCGTAGCTTGGACTGACCATGCCTTTGTTTTGTTGCCAGCTGAACATGCTGCCCGCGGCAACGGAAACACCGGGACCGCCGGAAGCTTGCGGAGTAATGGATATGCCGTTTCCTTTTGCGGTGACGCCTTCGTAATAGGCGGCGGAATCGTAGAGGATCACCGGGGTCACTTCGTTAAATCCGGAAATGGTTTTGCCGGCGAACCTCAGCGCTTCGGCAACGAGCGTCTCTTGCAGAGTCACATCTTGAATGTTTTGGTCGTAGGGCGTTCTGGCCGCTATTTGCCCCAGACAGTAGTGGGTGATCTCGGGGCTTGTGCGCCCGAACTCTTCCGCTACATTCGTGATGGGGCGATCAAAATTCGCGAGGTATGTTTTTTTTGATGGAATGTCCGCTTGATAATAATCTCCATACGGCTGCCACAGCATGATACCAAAATCGGTTTCTTCCGATACGGGTTTGGCACGCGAGCTTTCCAGGAGATTCACGATGATATTCCCTTCGCAGAGGTCGGCAAACAGTTTGCCATACGCGCCGGCTCTTTCCGCAAGCCCCGGTCCGTTCGTAGTGAATCGGTTCGGGGTGTCGAGCACCGTGTCCGCAGAATTCGGCATGTGCACAAACGAGCGGAAGGTGTTTCTGGAGACCATGCTGCCGCCGATGGCTGCGGCATGCGCCCGCGCCCTTGCGTCAGCGTCGTTGCCGTGACCATCTTCCCATGCAAAAACATCGGATGGCATTCCACACAAGATTACGAGCGTCGCCAGTATCGTTATCAGGGTATTTTTTTTCATTTCAATTTTCATTTCAAGGTACTCCTTCGGTTTATATTTCAAAGGGCAATCAAGCCACTCGTTGTTGATAGTGCCGTATGCGAATGAAACGGAAATGAAGCTCTCTCTGGTATCGGTGTGACAGTATGGTATTATCTTTAGTAAAGAAAGTTTTTTCTTTGTATGTTTCATGTAAAATCCGACACGTTTGAAGGACCGCTTGATCTTCTTCTTCGGCTTATTGAGAAGCGGAAGCTTTTTATCAATGACATTTCGCTCGCGCAGATCGCCGACGATTATATCGAAGAGGTCGAGAAGCACCCCGAACTTCCTGTAGCGGACACTGCGAATTTCATCTTCATCGCGTCCACGCTCGTGCTCATCAAATCACGTTCGCTCTTGCCGACGCTTTCGCTTACGAACGAAGAAGAGGGAGACATTGAAAATCTCAAACGCCGTTTGGAACAGTACGCTCGCACGAAAGAACTTTCGGTTCATGTGGAAGGGCTCTTTGGAAAGCGCCTGTTGTTTCCAAAAGGCATATCAAAAAATACCATTATAGCGTTTGCTCCGGGGGAAGATGTGGCTTTGCACAATATCTTTGAGCGGCTCGCGTCAATACTTTCGCATCTGCCGAAAAAAGAAGCGATCCCGAAGGCGGTAATCAAAAAGATGGTGAGTCTTGAGGATACGATGGCGAAACTTTTGAGGAGGATAGAGTCGCATCTGAAAACGAGTTTCAAAAAATTCTCGGGGCTCGGGAGGGCGGAGAAGGCGAATGTCATCGTGAGCTTTCTTGCCGTGCTTGAGCTCATTAAGCGCGGTTCAATACACGCGGAACAGGAAGAGAACTTTGCGGATATTGAGATCGAGACATGGGAGGTTTCGGTGCCGAGGTATTGATATTGGGGTCAGCTTTTATTCAACCTTGAAGTGCAACAGTAAAAATCGGTAGCATTTGCGCCGATTTAACGAACACATCCGTCGATGTATACTGGTGGTGTTAGCAACCAAGTAACAACGACGGATATGTGTATACAGCATAAAGATTTTGCGCACCTTACGCAAGAGGATCGTTTTCGTATTGAAACATTGTTCGGATATTTGGGTCAGGCACCATTGATTAGGAAAATGTGTGGTATTATTTTTAATAAACAGTATGTGCTTTATGTGAATAAAAATTATAGCACAGAAAATGCAAATCAATGGTGCCTGACCCCAATATTGACCCCAATATCCAATATCAATATCCAATATCTGACCCCAATATCAATATCGGACTCTTCTGTGGACTCGGCACTTTTTCTCTGTTATATTATGAACTATGACCCTTGACGCGCAAATCGAAGCCATATTGTTTTTTAAAGCCGAGCCGGTCACCGTAAGTTTCCTTGCGGGGGTGTTGCAGTGTTCCGAAGATGAAATACAAGAAGCGCTTTCTCTTCTTCAGGCAAAGCTTGCGGGGCGGGGGATAGCGCCTATTTTTAAAGACGACGAAGTCACGCTTGCGACATCGCCGGAAATGAGCGAGATACTTGAGAAGATCACAAAAGAAGATCTTTCGCGCGACCTCGGAAAAGCGGCACTTGAAACGCTTACTATTGTGCTCTATAAAGGACCGATTGCGCGGT
>CAYRXD010000001.1:29280-35539 GCA_964428135.1 uncultured Candidatus Saccharibacteria bacterium
CGCGGTCGGAGATAGATTACATCCGCGGCGTGAATTCGAATTTCATTCTGCGAAGCTTGCTCTCTCGCGGTCTTGTGGAACGAATATCAAGCGAGGGCGGGAACACCGGCTTTTTGTACCGCCCGACATTCGATCTTCTCTCTCACCTCGGCATCACGCGCATTGAAGATTTGCCGGAATATGGAGAGTTTCGGACGAAGGTGGAAGAGTCAGTGCAAGAATTTGTCTCAAAAGAGGAACTAAAGTAATTTTGAGAAATAAAATTCTAAATCAGAAACTCGAAATCCGAAACAATATTAAAATTCAAATATTAAAAAATTGAAACACGGACGGAACGTTTTGAATTTTATATTTTAGTGATTTGAATTTGTCTCGGATTTCGAGTTTCTGATTTCGAATTTATAACGGCATGTCCGACTTCAAAAAACCAACCATTATCCTCGTCTTCGTGAGCTTTCTCACGGTTTTTTTTGCGGTCGTATTTTTCTCCTCGGTCTTCATGCTTGAGGCGCCGAAACCGGCGCAGGAAATTGCGGCAGTATCCGCGGCAAAAATAACCGACAAAAAAATTATTCCCGATCCGTTCAAGGATATTTCGATTGAAGCCAAAGCGGCATATGTTTTCGACGTCCGTACCGATAAAGTTCTTTTTGCTTTGAACGAAGAAGCCCAGCTTCCGCTTGCTTCGCTCACGAAAGTCATGACCGCTCTCGTGGCGTCTCAGATTCCCGAGGATACGGTCATATCTCTCGCGTCCGGCGAAGAATGGAGCCTCAAGGAATTACTTGAATATACGCTGGTAGTTTCTTCAAATGAAGGAGCATCGGCAATTGCAGGCAGCGGCGGTGCTGTGTTCGGCACAAACCACCGGACGACCGGCACGGATGGTACTGATGTCTTTGTCAAGAAGATGAACGACGAAGCTCGCGCCCTCCATCTCGCAGAGACTTTTTTCTTGAATCCGAGCGGTCTTGATGTGGACGGCACACTTTCCGGCGCCTACGGTTCCGCGAAAGACATGGCGCTTTTGTTTTCTCACATCGCCAAACAGAAGCCGACTCTCCTCGAAGCGACCGCCTACGATTCCCTCCATTTCTCGTCTCTTTCAGGGAATTCCCATGCAGCTCAAAACACGAATATCATAGCGCGCGCCATTCCCGGGCTCTTTGCCTCAAAAACGGGATACACGGATCTGGCGGGTGGGAATTTAGCCATTGCATTCGACGTCGGTCCTCTGCGCCCGGTAGTGATCGCGCTTTTGGGGTCAAGCCAGGACGGAAGGTTTACGGATATGGGAAAGCTCGTGGAGGCAAGTATTCAAAAGATAGGGCAAGGGGAATGACGAGTTATTAACTCGAACCGCAAATACCCTCCATATCGTACAATTTCGTCAATCGAGTTTTGGCTTTTCATCTATAGCTAATTCTAGCATATGCTAGAATTAGCTATAGATGAAAAATGAAGGGCATTTGCGGTTCGGGTTAACAAAAGTAAAAAGGGCGGCGCCATCATAACGAACTCTAACTTTTTACTTTTTACTTTTTACTCGTTATACTGTAAAGATGATAATTATCGACGCCGTAAAGATTTTTGCGCCCGCTGCTATCGCCTTTTTTGTGGGTATCGCACTGACGCCGCTTCTGACGCATTACTTGTACAAGTACAAAATGTGGAAAAAGAGATCCGGAAAAGTCGCCCTTGATGGGGGAGCGACTCCGCTGTTCAATGCACTTCATAAAGAGAAAGAAGTAGGAACGCCTCGCATGGGGGGCGTCATCATTTGGGGAAGCGTTCTTCTGACCATTCTCATTATCTGGCTTCTCGCTTTTTTGTTTCCAAACAGTACGACCGAAAAATTGAACTTTCTTCACCGAAGTCAGACGTGGCTTCCGCTCTTTACTCTTGTCGCCGGGTCGCTCATAGGGCTCATTGATGATTTTTTTGAGGTGATGGGTAATGGCGGACACATTTCCGGAGGGCTTTCTCTCAAGAAACGGCTCCTCGTTGTTCTGTTTATTTCTCTGGCGGGTGCGTGGTGGTTCTTTGTGAAGCTCGGCGTTTCTTCTGTGTCGATCCCTTTTGATGGCGTCGCCAACCTGGGTGCGTGGTTCGTGCCGTTCTTTGTGCTTGTGGTACTCGCGGTATACGCAAGCGGCGTCATCGACGGTATCGACGGGCTGGCTGGCGGGGTTTTTGCTTCCATTTTTTCCGCATACGCGATCATTGCTTTTTATCAGCAACAGATCGATCTCGCGGCATTTTGCATGGTTATTGTCGGCGCGATCCTCGCGTTTTTGTGGTTCAATATTCCGCCGGCGAGATTTTATATGTCTGAGACGGGGACGATGGGGCTCACGGTTACCCTCGCTATCGTTGCGTTTCTCACGGACGCCCATGTCGGAGGAAAAGGCGTTGCCGTACTTCCGGTGATAGCATTTCCGCTCTTTATTACGGTACTCTCGGATGTGATCCAGGTGGTTTCAAAAAGGCTCAGAAAAGGAAAGAAAGTGTTTCGCATTGCTCCGGTCCACCATCATTTTGAAGCGGTCGGTTGGCCGCCGTATAAGGTCACGATGCGGTATTGGGTTATTTCTATTATTTTTGCCCTTATGGGTGTGATCATTGCCCTTTCAAATGTGTAGTATAAAAACGTGTAGCGTGTAATGTGTAACGTAAAAAAACGCTTCACATCCACACTGGATTCCATGAAACCAAAACCACTCGATAAGATATTTCTCGCGATTGTTCTTCTGCTCTCGCTTGGCGGGTTTTTTTTGTTCACGTCAGCGTCTCTCGGACTGCTTGCCAGGGACTCGGGGGCAAACTTTAGCAGCGTGTTTTTTAATCAGGTATTCTTTGGGCTTTTTGGGGGGTTCTGTGCGCTCTCTCTCCTCTCACACCTGCACTATAAGCATATTCGAAGGCTCTCCTTTTATTTTTTCTGCGGCGCACTTTTTCTTTCCATATTGGTATTTGTGCCGGGGATAGGCATGGAACATGGGGGAGCAAGGCGATGGATTGATCTCGGGTTTGTTTCATTTCAGCCGTCGGAGTTTTTAAAGCTTGGTTTCGTACTGTATTTCGCCGCATGGCTTGCGTTTGTAAAAGACAAAATCCAATCGTTCCGGTACGGCACGCTTCCTCTTTTACTCCTGCTTGGTATTGCCGCGGCGCTCCTTTTGCTTGAGCCCGATACCGGCACTTTCGGTATTGTCGCGATTGCCGGAGCCGGCATGTTTTTCTTGGCGGGCGGGCGCATCATGCATTTACTTTTACTTGCCGTGCTTGCCGTGCTTGCTTTTGGCGGGCTGGTGCACGTGAAGCCGTATGTAAAAGAACGCGTGCTCACTTTTATCGATCCAAGCCGCGATCCATACGGCGCAGGGTATCAGCTGAACCAATCGCTGATAGCCGTTGGTTCGGGCGGAGTTTTCGGGCGCGGTTTTGGACAAAGTATTCAGAAATTTAATTTTCTTCCCGAGCCGACCAATGATGCTGTTTATGCGGTGGCATCCGAAGAGTTCGGTTTCGCCGGCAGTACGAGCATTATTTTAGTATTTCTGCTTTTTGTAGCAAGAGGGTTCCATATCGCAAGTCGGGCACCCGACACGTTCAGCCGTCTGGTTGTGACGGGAATAGTGCTCTTGATCATAGCTCAGTCTTTCGTCAACATCGCCTCCATGCTCGGACTTTTCCCTCTTACCGGCGTCCCGCTCCTTTTTGTCAGTCATGGCGGTACGGCGCTTCTGTTTGTACTCGCTGAAGTCGGTATAATTTTAAATATTTCTCGTTGGCAGGTTGCGTTAAGGAAATAGAAAGTTATCCACAAGTTTTTGGCTACTTTTCATGGTATCATTTCACTGAGCAGGCGAGCAGTATAAGGTAAAGTTAAAATTATATTCAATTTAAGAAATATTATAAAGTTCATATTATAAAGTTCATGTTCGCAACAACGTTCAAAAAAATTACCGTCGTATCGCTTGTGGTTGAAATAGCGGGTTTTCTGTTTTATGCCGCTTTTGAGCCTGCGCTTATGCAGGCCGCTTCCGCCTCCGATGTGATCTTGGTGAGCCAAACGGTGACTGCCGGTATCTCCATAACGTCTCCCTCTGATGTGACTCTGACCGCTCTCACCACGGCACAGAACACGGCCGTTGCCAGTACGACATGGACGGTCACGACGAACAATGCCACAGGATATTCTCTTACGGTTGCCGCCGACCAGGCTCCTGCGATGAGAAAAGGCCTATCTTCAACGTACTTTGCGGACTATAATGGCGCCTTGAACCCATGGACGGTGACGAACGCTTTTCAGTTCGGCTTTTCAGCTATCGGATCTAACACTACCGGGTATGGATCTGATCCCCAAAACAATTGCGCCGCAGGTACTGATGTACAGAGCACGACCCTCAATTGGAAAGGTTTCAACGGGGTGACTGGTATCGAGATTGCAAGCTCTACCGCCACAACCACTACCTCCGGGGTGACTACGACATTCTGCGTTGGAACCGAACAAGATAGTGTTTTTGCTCCATCCGGGTCGTATGTTGCAACTACGACCGCCACGGCGACGACGAATCCGTAAGCGGTTGAAATTTAAAATCCAAAACACGAAATCCGAAACAAATTTAAAATTCAAAAGTTTAAAATTTAAAACACGGGCGACCGGTTTCGAATTTCGAAAATTTGAGTTTTAAATTTGTTTCGGATTTCGTGTTTTGGATTTTGAATTTTTGTGATATGATAAACTTATGCTGAAATATATTTTACCCATTATCTTTTTTGTATTCGCTTCGCCAGCTTACGCTTACGAGATTCAAGGTGTGAACGCAGAGATTCGGAATGATTTTGTGTTATCACCTGCGAAAATCGATGTCAGTGTCGACCCGGGCGGTACGGCGACGGAATATCTGACCGTCACGAACCGCCAAGAAAAGGAAATGTCCTTCAAGATAGAGATTGAGGACTTTAAAGGTTCGCAGGATCCGACTCGCGCCGTATTTTTACTTGGACCAGAAAAGGGTCCGTACTCCCTCAAAGATTTTTTATCTCCGGAAGTCTCTATTTTTACACTGAAACCGAAGCAAATGATTACATTTCCTGTAATGGTATCGGTACCGAGCGATGCATCTCCCGGGGGGCTGTATGGATCGGTGCTTATTTCAAGCGTGCCGGTGACGGGCGGTGGCGGCGGGGCGGTGGCGGTCTCGCGTCTCGGAGCGCTCTTCTTCGTGCGCGTGAACGGCGATACTCTTGAGAGCGGCGAACTTTCAAGTTTCAAACTCAAGGGTCCCAAAAAGTTACTGTACCAAAAAGGACCGTTCTCCTTTGAGATCTTGTACAAGAACTCAGGCACCGTTCACCTCGTGCCTTACGGAGTTGTTCGCATATCGAACATTTTTGGACAGATGGTTGACGAATTTCCCGTTGATCCTTATTTTGCCATGCCGGACTCTGTAAGATACCGTGAGATTGCTTGGAACAAAAACATGCTTGTCGGAAGGTATAAAGCACAGCTTCTCTTGAATCGCGGATATGAAAATATTATTGATACCGCCGAGGTTTCGTTTATTGTGTTGCCAACGAAAATTATCGTTGGGTCTTTTGTTGCCGTCGTTGTGTTGTTGTTGATCTTCCGCTTTCTCGTCAATCGATTTGAGATACGCGTAAAACGAAAACCTTAGGGCTCTTCCGCAAATAACTTCCCTATCTTGCTTTCATATTTCCGCAATTTTTGATTTTTTTTTCACTCAAACCAATAGTCATTTGGCTCACCATATCTCGATATGCCACCACAAGAGTACTTCCGAAAATATAGTCGCTTCGCTTCCTTATTTTCTAGGTTGCTCAAAATTTTCTCAATCAAAAAAATCAAATCTTACGAAAATCTGCAAAAAGACTATTGCAATCTTGGGGAAGTTATTTGCGGAAGAGCCCTTAGATCGCGGACAATATCATGTTTCGTGAGAACAGTCATGCGTTTATTTACACTACATTTTTTACTGCTCGTTGTTATTATTCCTTCGCTTGCTTTTTCTGCGGTGATGCAGAGTTCGAGCTATCAGATAGCGAATGACAGCATTAATGTCGGCGGGGCGGAAAATGCAAGTTCAACAAGTTATCGCCTTTCCGATACTATTGGAGAGGCGGGGACGGGAAATTCCACCAGTACCTCCTACAATCTCTATGCCGGATACCGCCAAATGACCGGGTCTTATATAGCAATCAGTTCGCCGTCGGATGTAACTCTGTCGCCGTC
>CAYRXD010000001.1:35549-57038 GCA_964428135.1 uncultured Candidatus Saccharibacteria bacterium
CCATTAACGGACTTACGGGCGGTACGAGCGATGGTTCCGCGATATGGACTGCTACTACCGATTCCCCCGGAGGGTATACGCTCGCCGTCAAGTCGTCAACGGATCCGTCTTTGAAATCCGGCAACGATAGTTTTGCGGATTATACTCCGGCGGGCGCAAATCCTGATTTTACCTTCTCTATCGCTGCAACGGACGGAGAATTCGCCTTTACGCCGGAAGGAAACGATCTGGTTCAAAAATACAAAGACAATGGTTCTTCTTGCAACGCCGGATCAGGGGATACTGCGGACGCATGCTGGAACAGATTTTCTACCGCCGACGAAACCGTGGCGCAAGGTTCGTCTTCAAACAGTCCGAGCGGTACTGCGACGACGATCAAAATGCGTTCGCAATCAGGCGCGTCCCATATTCAGACGAACGGTACTTATACGGCAACCATTACCACAACAGCCACAGCATTATAAATAGGACTTACGCAAACGGCGACAAAGATTGAATGTCCTCCGTTTGCGTAAGTCCTAATAAATTTAAAAAATAACTATGCATAAAAAATTTTTTGTCGGCGCGTTGACGGTCTTTTCTCTCGCTATCATTCCTTTGTTTGTCATGGCACAAACGCCGATAGGGTGGCTTGATGGTGTTGACTCGAACGGCGTAATCTCCGGATGGACGCTTGACCCGGATACTCCGGCACAGTCTCTACAGGTTCATTTTTATATTGATGCTCCTGCGGGACAGGGAACGCTCATTGGCTCCACGGTCGCCAACAAACCTCGTCCCGATGTGAATCAGGCAACGGGTTACCCCGGCGATCATGGGTTCATCTGGAGAATTCCTGCGAGGTTCCGAACGAGTTCGCATAATGTGTATGCCTACGCTATCGACAGTTCCGGTGCCGGAACAAACCCGAATTTGAGCGGTTCTCCGAAAATGTTTGTGGGAGTGACGAGTATACGAGGCAGTTTTTCGGGATCTCCTGTCGTATTGAGCGTGTCGACACAGTTTGCCGGAGCCATCTACTCTCTTGTTTGGAAAGGAAAACAGTTTATCAATAGCTACGATCACGGGAGAGAGCTTCAGTCGGCTTCGTCGTTTGACGGTTTAGGAGAAGCATATAACCCGACGGAAGGCGGATCGGAAGATGACAGACGAAGTTTATACAGCACGAGCGTGCTCAATTCTATCACTGCATCAAAGAACGTTCTTGAAACAAAAACAAGAATGGCGTTCTGGAAACCGGTAGGCAACGTAACGCTCTCGAATCATATTCTCAAGAAAAAAGTCACGATCGGGTTTCAAGGAATACCGAATGTGATCGAACATATCATTACTTTTCAGGTGCCGGAAGCGCGTACAAGCGCTACATTTGAGGCTTTGACGGGGTATATGCCATTCAGTTTTTCAAAGTTTTGGACATATAATCCAAAAACCAAGACACTTGCCGTGCTTTCGGATGGTCCGGGGGAACAAAAGCTTCCTGTAATTCTGTCTACGCCGGACAATGCTTACGCGATGGGTGTCTACTCTCCGGAAACACTGCCGCATTACGGGCGGTGGAGGTTTGATATTCCGGGGGAAGAGGGTAATGCAACGACAAAATGGAATGTTGTGTTTCGGAAGACGGATGTTGGCATCGGCTCTTACATTTTTCGCTGTTATTCAGTCATCGGAACACTCAGTGATGTAACATCAGCGATGGATAAGCTCTATACGCATTTTAATCCATAACCCGGTTACTGAGCCGGTCCATGGCAGTTTTTACGATTCACATTTTTGTGGTATTATATTCGTATGCCAAATGAAGATAAAATCACCTATTTTGCGGAGGCGGACTACCGCAATAAGCTCACTCCTTTTGGTATAAAAGCGAGCGATCGGACACGCCACATGTACGTCATCGGAAAGACGGGAATGGGGAAGTCTACGCTCCTTGAAAATATGGCGATACAAGACCTTCGCAATGGCGAGGGCATGGCGTTCATCGATCCTCACGGCGGAACTGCCGAACTCTTGCTTGATTATGTGCCGGAAGATCGCGTGAATGATGTCATCTATTTTGCGCCATTTGATACGGACTATCCCGTGGCGTTCAATATCATGGAAGACGTCGGGCATGATAAACGCCATCTGGTCGCGAGCGGTTTGATGAGCGCCTTCAAAAAGATATGGGTGGACGCGTGGTCAGCCAGAATGGAGTACATCCTCGGCAATACGCTTCTTGCGCTCCTTGAATTTCCGGGCGCGACGCTTCTCGGCGTCAACAGAATGTATTCGGATAAAGATTACCGAAAAAAGGTGGTGGATAATATCACGGACCCGTCCATCAAGTCTTTCTGGGTCGACGAGTATGCAAAATACGGCGACCGCTATACGCAGGAAGCGACCCCTGCGATTCAGAATAAGATCGGACAGTTCGTCGCAAATCCCTTGATCCGAAACATTATCGGGCAGCCGAAATCCACTTTCGATATTCGGCAAGTGATGGACGAGAAGAAGATTCTCATTATGAATCTCTCAAAAGGAAAAGTCGGGGACCAAAACACCAGCCTTCTCGGTTCTATGCTCATCACGAAAATTTATCTCGCGGCGATGTCCCGTGCGGACGCGACCGCTTCAGAACTTGGGCAGCTTCCGAACTTTTATTTCTTCGTTGACGAGTTTCAGTCCTTCGCCAACGAGTCCTTCGCGGATATTCTCTCCGAAGCGCGGAAATACAAGCTCAACCTCACTATCGCGCATCAATACATCGAACAGATGCCCGAAGAGGTGAGAGCTGCGGTATTCGGCAATGTCGGTACAATGATTACGTTCCGCGTCGGATCGTTCGATGCGGAAGTATTGGAAAAAGAGTTCCTCCCCGCATTTACGGCGGAAGACATCGTAAACCTCGACAAGCGCCAGATATATCTCCGGCTCATGATCGACGGCGTCGGATCCAAACCATTCTCAGCGGTCACGCTTTCGCCGATACCGCATGGCGCGCATTCGTTCAAAGAGGAGATCATCGCGCACTCGCGAGAGTTTTTCGGAAGAAAGCGAGCCGAAGTGGAAGAAGAGATATTGAATTGGCATAAAACGAGTTTTACTGAACCGAAACCCGAAAGACCGAAGCCGGATATTTCGACGACAGCGCCGCAAGCGGCGGGAGGGGCGGTTGTACCCATCCGCCCGCCTCTGCGGTCACCCCTTTCGCCAATAATACAGACCGCTGAACGAGCGGCGCCGCCGATGTTCCAGCCGAGGGCAACAAGCCCTGTTGGTGCCGCTTCGGGAAGAAGTTTTCAGCGAACGCCATTTCCTTCGCAGGATGGAAGCAGGAATGAGCGCCGATTTGAAGCGCGTCGTCCGGCGCAAAGGACTCCGCAAGCGATACCGCTGCGACCACAAGACTCATCAGCTTCATCGCAAGAGATGAGGAGAAGGGTGTCTGACAGACCTCGTTTCGCGTCGCGGAACGAGTCAGAGGCTGTTTCGGTTCCAAAGACAACAGATCGCCGCCCCGCACCGATGTCGCTCAACGCCCTCCGAAAAGAGTCTTCCGTAAACAGACCTGAGCCGACACAAAATAGAAACACCCTCAAAGAAGCACTGTCCGGAATTTTGAGCGAAGCGAAGAAAGCCGAAAAATCAGAAAACAAAGCGGAAAACAAAGACGGTACTCAACGAGAAGCGGCGCCTCGGGCAGAACAGCTGAAAGAACAGCCGGTACATACTCCGGCTTCCGCTTCAACTCGGGCGCATGCGCCGAAAGAGATACCCGAAGATGTGTTGCGCGGAATGCTTTCCGTGGATGAAGAGAAAGAGTAATTTTTATGAAAATACTCATAACCACTCCTTTATATCCTCCCGACATTGGAGGTCCCGCGACGTACGCGAAATTCTTGGAAGATTCTTTGCCGAAAGACGATTTTTCCGTTCGTATCCTCTCGTTTTGCGAAGTGCGGCGCCTGCCGTACATTATTCGCCACATCGTTTACTTTTTTAAGGTGCTTTCGCAAGGAAAACACTCTGACATTATTTACGCGCTTGATCCGCTCGGGGTCGGCGTACCGGCGGGTCTTGCCGCGAAGCTGTTGCGAAAGAGATTTTTTATGCGCATAGCGGGAGACAGGGCATGGGAAACGGCGGTGCAAAAATGGAATGTCGGCGATTCTCTTGATGATTTTTCCCGTTCAAAAAAATACCCGCTTGCGATCCGGCTTTTGAAACACGGACAAACTTTTGGGGCGAAACTCGCGGAAAAAATAATCGTGCCGAGCGAGTATCTGAAAACGATTGTTTCAAACTGGGGCGTATCAAAAGAAAAAGTGCATGTTATTTACAATGCCTTTGAACCGGTCATTGTCGAAGAAGGGAAAGAAGCTGCTCGGGAAGATCTCTCTCTCTCCGGAACAGTGCTTCTCTCCGCGGGGCGGCTTGTGTCATGGAAGGGATTTAAGGCGTTGATACATCTCATGCCGCAGATCGTCGACGAAGTTCCGGATGCGGTGTTATACATAGCGGGCGACGGACCGGAAAAAGAAAAACTCTTCGAACTTTCCTCCGATCTGCGCCAAAGAGAAAAAGTCATTTTTTTGGGTACTTTGCCGAAAGAGAAACTCCTTCAATATATGCAAGCCGCCGATGTGTTTCTTTTGAACACGTTCTACGAAGGATTTTCGCACCAGCTTCTTGAGGCGATGTCGCTCGGTGCGCCGGTCGTCTCAACAACCGTTGGCGGCAATCCGGAATTACTGGAGAGCGAAAAGGAAGGGCTTCTGGTAGAATATAATGACGAGGAAGCAATCGCTCGCGCCGCGCTTCGTCTCTTGCGCGAAGAAGGGTTGGCACGCCGCCTCGCTCTTGCCGCAAGAAAAAAAGCAGAGACGTTTTCAAAAGAGCGGGTCCTTTCAGAATTTGCAGAATTTATTAAAGAATGTAGCACATAGTATGAAAATAAATAATTTTACTCAAGAACATCCTAAAAAGAGCGCGTTGGCGTGTGTTGGCTTACTGTCTGTACTTAGTTATTTCATCTTGTCATATTTTCCACCCTTCACTCATGAAACTGGAAATACGTGGCTAGAAATAACACAACAGCCCGAGTTTTTTATTCAATATGACAATGTAAAAGCGTGGGTGTTTGATTCCGGCGTCTTGGGAACATTTTTACTCTTCGTGTTTTTTTCTCCGGCTACTTTCTCTCATTTACTCATGGACTCGAGCGCTTACGGTATTATAGCATCAATGATTAATTGGCCAGTTTTCTTTTTTGCAGGTTACTGGGTATTATCGCGAGGATTTCGACTTGCGGGTTCAGGAGGCGTGACATTTAAACGCATACTCTTTGCGGTATGGCTTATGCTTGCGGTCGCGGGTCTGGCTCTGGCTTTTATTTATAAAGTACCTCCAATCATAGAATATAATAACTTTAAGAACGATTTGTCGCAATTTGTGAATTCAACACAAAGAGATATTTTCCCCAAAGAAATGCAAAAAACGACATATAGCGGCTATCGCAGCACAATCCCGCTCTATTTAAAGAATGAGGATTTTGCGCTTGCCGTCAGTAAGTATAATCCGCAAACCAAGGTATGGTCAAAAGATGGGAAGCCTGAACCGCTTCACGTTCCTTATGTATTTATGGTCGACGGTCGTAACAGTTATCGTATTGTAATTACTAGCGATAAAAATACCGCACAGCAACTCTTCTCCTGCGATTTTCTTGCCAATACGGGAATAATGGATTCATTCATGGATGGGTACGTTTCAGGCGTTGTTAAGGTTGATACAATTGAGTTTGGAAATAACGAGCGAAGGTGTACATTTTGGGGGCTAAATGAAGACAAAGCTAATGAACTTTATGTCAGTGAGGATTTTAGCGTGAAATTGAATGCGGTACCGGCATTATATCAAGTAATTATCGTTACTTCGGCGTCGGAAAACTCTCTTCGAAATATCTTTGACTATTATGTTTCAAAATAGGTATAACAAATTTATCTTATCATTATGTCTCAGCAAAAGCTTCATATCCTTATGATCTCAACCGACCGGAGTATCTTCCGGGAGGGGAGCGATGCCAATGTGCGCATGAAAGAATATGCTTCTCTCGTGAAAGAACTTTCGATCATTGTGTTCGCCAAAAGTTCCTTCGGACTCAAAGAGATGGAGGTGGCGCCGAATGCGCGCGCGTATCCAACTAATTCCCGGAGCCGTTTTTTGTACATTCGTGATGCGTATGTTCTTACCAAGCGGCTCTTTGCGCCTGACATTGAGAACCCCGACTTTACTTTGTCGAACAAAATCCGTATTGACCTCGTGACGACGCAAGATCCCTTTGAAACCGGGCTTGCGGGATACCGCATTTCTCGAAGGCTTCATCGCCCGCTTCAGTTGCAGGTGCATACCGACCTCTTCGCGCCCGCATTCGCGCGCAGTTCGGTTTTAAATTTTATTCGCGTAAGAATAGCAAAATTTCTCCTTCATCGCGGCGCAAATATCCGCGTCGTATCCGAACATATCAGAAGCTCCATTTTACACAAAATGAGATTTTCATTGAACCGAGCTCCCCGAATCACCGTGCTTCCGGTCTTTGTCGATACGGATAAATTCATCACAACGCCTCCGTCTTTTGATTTACGCCAAAAGTATCCCGGATTCGACCTGCTGGTCCTCGTCGTAGCGCGGCTGGAAAAAGAGAAGAACGTTATGAGGGCACTCTGCATCATGGAAGAAGTGCGCAATACCAAGCCTGATCTGTATGTCGGGTTGGTGGTTGTCGGCTCCGGTTCGGAAGAGGGAGCTTTGCGCAAATATGCCGTACATGCGGGAATAGGCGACAGAGTATTCTTCTGCGGCTGGCAAGAAGATCTCGTGTCTTACTATAAAACCGCAGATGTGCTTTTGGTGACATCAGAGTATGAAGGGTATCCCAGAATGTTTGTTGAAGCGCTGGCTTCCGGTTGTCCGATACTGACCAAGGATATAGGACCCGCAAAAGAACTCCTTCGTTCTCAGGGAGCGACAGTCTGTTCTGATGCAGATCAGGGTTGCCTCTCTCGAAATATCATCAATCTTGCCGCCGAACCCATGCTCAAGGAAGCATTCCTTGCTTCCGCCAGAGGAGAGGCGAGCCGGAGAAAGTTTCAGACAAAAGAAGAATATCTCGCGGAATACAAACACATGTGGGAAGAGGCAATAGCGGATGATAGCGTCTTCTCACTAGTGATTTGAAGTTACACAAAACTTTTGGTATGGTGTGAGAATGATATTCAAAGGCATTACCACCGAGCTTGATGTCGAAAAGCTAAAGAAACGCATAGTAAAAGACGCTCCGCTTTTTGAACGCGTATTGGAAATACGGAAGAATTTAACATACTCCCGTCGGGCGCGTGCAAACGCGAACCCATCATCATATGCGATGCCGACGAACGCCGAGATCCTTGCGCTCTATCGGGGGCTTGTCGCCGAAGGAACGGAAATTTTTAACCAAGAAACGGAGCTCCTCTTACGGAAGATTAAAACCAAAAGCAATTCCGGCGTAGCGGTCATATCGCTCCTCACCAAGCCGTTTCCGTGCCCGGGGAGGTGCACGTATTGCCCAACGGAGCGTGATATGCCCAAGAGCTATCTTTCCAAAGAACCGGCAGCGGCGCGAGCGCTTTCCAATGACTTTGATCCACACAAGCAGATATTCTCGCGGCTCGAATCTCTTTTAGTGAACGGTCATCTGGTGGAGAAAATCGAGATGATCGTGATCGGCGGTACGTGGAGTTTCTATCATCCCGCGTATCAGGAGTATGTCATCTCGGAGTGTTTTCGCGCATGCAACGACTTTGATCCGGAGGGGAACCACGGAAATTCCGAGAAAAAGCCGCTTTCAGAATTGCAGAAAGACAACGAAACGGCGAAATGCCGCGTTATCGGACTGTCTATTGAAACTCGTCCCGACTACATTACTTCTGTTGAAGTGAAACGCCTGCGCGATTTCGGTGTAACGAAGGTGGAGATTGGCGTTCAGCATCTCGACGATGCCGTCTTGCGGCTAACCAAGCGCGACATGAAAGTTGCGCAGATAGCGAAAGCGACCGAGATGCTTCGCGATGCGGGATTTAAGATCGTCTACCACATGATGCCGAACCTTCCGGGGAGCGATTTGGAGAAAGATGTTAAAATGTTCTCGGATCTTTTTGTCGAGGGAAGCGGCTATCATCCCGACATGCTGAAAATTTATCCCTGCATGGTGCTTGAGCACAGCGAACTTTTTGAAACCTGGAAAAAGGGAGGCTTTCGTCCATATACCGATGAAGAATTGATGTATGTTCTTCGTGAGGCGAAAAAAGTCATTCCGCCCTATGTGCGGATACTGCGAGTAATCCGCGACATCCCCGCAAGTTACATTCAGGCGGGGAGCAAAATATCCAACATGCGCCAGTGGCTCATTGAAGACCAGAAAAAATTCGGCTGGCGGTGCCGGTGTATCCGCTGTCGAGAGGTGCGTGAGAGGGAAGTGGATTTTCCGGATTTTGAATTGCGCCGTTTGGCATATCGCACGCTCTCGGGAACGGAGATGTTTTTGAGCTTCGAGAAAAAAGACGGTAAAGAAAACGACAGTATTCTTGCTTCGTTCACGCGCCTTCGCTTGCCAGATAAAAATAAAGAACCGATATTGCCCGTACTCAAAGACGCTGCGCTTATCCGCGAACTCCATACCTATGGCAGGCTTGCGAAAGTCGGAGAAGAGGGAAACCAAAGCCAGCATGTCGGTTTCGGGCGGCGTCTTTTAGCGGAAGCGGAAAAAATTGCGCGTGAACACGGGTACAAAAAACTTGCCGTCATCTCCGGCATCGGCGTACGCGAATACTATCGCAAGCTTGGATATGAACTTGAAGGGACATACATGGTGAAATATCTCGAATAAAATATAAAAAATCTGTAAATCTCCGCATATGCTAGGGTTTACAGATTTTGTAAATTGTATAAAGAATGAAAGAGAAAATATTTCTCATAAATTTATGACAATTCAAAATGTTTTTTGAGTTCAGCGTCGTTTGAGAGATGTTCCACTGAAAGAATTTCAACGAATTTTCCAACGCCGAAATAATCGGCGACGTAGAGAATTTCTTTCTCGCACGGGTGGGGGTACACCCATACGCTTTTTTGGTATTGATAAAAGCCGAGCGCCTTGAGTCGCCACCGTAAGGCTTCGCGAGCTTTGGTGTATTTTATGGGAATGTCGAAAAGCACGAATGTCCATTTCCTGCCCCAGTGTTTCGGCTCGGGTAGCACAACATCTTCAAACAGTATCTTTTGAAAGTATTTTTCACCTTTTTTTGTTAAGCAAACACGAGGTTTTCCGTTTGTTCCGGTTTCTTCTTCAATATACCCGCTTCTTTTTAGGCTGTATGCCGCATCCGACAATTGTTTTTGGGAATAATATTTTGACCGCCGATACCCGCGCGCAAGAATCGAAAGCCCGGGCGCTACGGCACCAACCACTACAATGCCGGAAAGTATCAAGAGCGCCAGCACTGCTTGTGTTGCATAAGAAGCGGGAGTTCCGGAATCAAGAAATTCTTCCGCGCGGTCTTTTAATGATACAACCGGATCATTTTTTGCGGAAACGTCCTTGATATATTTTGAACGAGGTTTTATTTTTGGTTTCGGCATAATTTTATTGTAACAGAACAAATCTGTAAAAGCTAGCATATGCGGGGATTTACAGATTTAACAAATGGTTTGCTATGGTTTAGTATCTGTTTCAGATTGGCTTGTTTACATGAAGGTCAATTCGGGCGGGCGTTTCTGAATGAGGCGCCGTTTATAATCACAAGTGAGAAGAAAACGAAAACCAATTTTCATTTTTTTCGAGTGCCGTGATTATATACTCAAAAACTGCAGTTTTTGAGTATACTTTGGGCAGAATGTTCAAAGACAACTATTCGGCTGAATGCCGAAGGAATAGCACCATGACATCATTAACCAGAACCGAAGCGATAATTGAAAAATTTCCGTTTTTGAAAAAACACATTCCCGATTTTTTGCTTCAGGAAGATGAAACATTTATCGTAGAATTTCTCCCGCTCTCCCCTGGAATTTTTCTTTCCAAGCCGCGAACTGGAGGAAGTGAGCCCATTTGGATTTCCCTCTATAGTAAATCGGGGGAGAAGGTGGCTGAGGTTTCTCATCATGTGACGGTAGAACAACAGATTCTTGACTTGAATAAGAGTTCTGGGAATCCTGAAGTATATTATATCGTAAAGAGTAAAACCCCAGTTCTTCAAGTATACGTGACACAACCAAATGGTATTTTGTTGTCAATCATGACAGAAATGCTTCGCAAAGAACGTCGAAAAGCAAAAAACAATCTGGAAAAAACACTCGCGGGACTCTATAAGGAAAAGAATGAGCCGACCATTAAGATTTTCGGCGGATAAAAGTTAATAATACCCTCGTGTTGAAAGGAACACGAGGGTATTTTTCTATTTTTCCAATTTGTGCGGATTGTGGTTCGGGCAGGCTTTATCGCTGCACCTCTCTGGGATGGTCTTCGTTCCTTCCATCATGAGGGCGCCGCAGGTTGGGCAGAGGTTTCCCGTCGGGCGCGCCTTGATGGCGTATTTGCATTTCGGGTAGTTTGAACAGCTGTAAAAGATGCCGAAACGACCTTTGCGCTCGGACATGTCGCCTTCTTTACAGACGGGGCACACAATACCGGTTCGCCGTTTCGCTTCTTCTTCCTCGCTTTGTTTGATGAATTTGCATTTCGGGTAATTGCTACACGCGATGAATTTACCGAAGCGCCCGTCGCGCTCCATCAATCCGCCTCCGCATTTCGGACATTTTTCGTCGAGCATTTTTGGTCCTTCAAGCTCGCGTCCGTCCGCCATCCGCGCGCCGTTACAGTCGGGGAATTTCGCGCAACTCAAGAATTTTCCATTCCTGCCGAGTTTCCAGATCATATCTCCGAGGCAAGACGGACAGCGCATGTCTTTCGGCGCTTCCCCAAGATTGGTAATCTTTTCCATCGTTTTATCTTTCAGTTTCACTTCTTTCGAGAACGGTTTGTAGAAGTCGCCGAGCGTTTTGGCGTAATCGCGCTTTCCTTCGGCGATATCGTCGAGCTCTTCTTCCATCTCGGCGGTGAATGTATCTGAAATGACATTCGCGAAATTTGCTTCGAGAAATTCGCTCACCGTTTCGCCGGTGTCGGTCGGGCGGAGCGCTTTGTTTTCCTTCTCCACATATCCGCGATCTTGAATGGTTTTGATGATGGAAGCATAGGTGCTCGGCCGTCCGATGCCGCGCTTCTCAAGTTCTTTGACGAGCCCCGCTTCGGAGTAGCGGTTCGGCGGTTCGGTTTGTTTCGCGAGAGATTCGGCACTAAGAAGCGTGAGCGGGTCGTCGGCAACCACTTTCGGAAGCTCGGTATCTTCATCGCGGGCTTTCGGGTCGGCGAGGAGCCAGCCGGGGGAGAGGAGGCGGGAGCCGTTCGCGGAGAAAACAGGAATGCTCTCACTTTCGACATTCGCGATAATTTTCGTGCGCAAAATTTCCGCGTCTTTCATCTGTGAAGCGACGGTGCGGCGCCAGATGAGTTCGTACAGCGCTTTTTGTTCGCCGGTCAGCCCCAAACTTTTTTTCGCCGGATGGGTCGGACGGATGGCTTCGTGCGCTTCCTGCGCGTTTTTGGATTTGGTTTTATAGACGCGAAGATCAACGAGGTCTTTTCCGTACTCTTTTATAATAGTAGAGAGAATTTCCGCCACCGCTTCTTTTCCGAGATTTGTCGAGTCGGTTCTCATGTAGGAAATGTGTCCCGCCTCATAAAGCTTCTGGGCGATGCGCATGGTATTCGCCGGAGAAAGTCCGAGCTGGGTGCTTGCGGTTTGCTGGAGAGTTGAAGTGGTGAACGGCGCGCGCGGAGAGCGCTTGGCATTCGTTTCTTTCACCTCAATCACTTTCCATTTTTCGGTGCGTGCTTTTTTGAGAATGTTTTCCGCTACTTTCTCGTCGCGCGGTTCTTCGGCGCACGTGAGCGAAATTTTTTCTTTTTTCTTCGTTTCTACATCCGCCGAGAGCACCCAGTAATTTTCCGGAATGAACGCGCGTATCTCACGCTCGCGTTCGCAGATAATACGGAGAGCGGGGGATTGAACGCGTCCGGCGGAAAGTCCGTAGCGGAGTTTTTTCCAGATGAGTCCGGAAAGGTCGTAGCCTACGAGCCGATCGAGCACGCGCCGCGCTTCCTGCGCTTTTCGCAAGTCTTCATCTATAAGACGCGGGTGAGTAAGGGCTTCTTTAATGGCGTTTTCGGTAATTTCATGAAAGGCGACGCGTTTTGGTTTTTTGAGCCCTACCGCTTGCGCGATATGCCACGCAATAGCCTCACCCTCGCGGTCGGGGTCGGTTGCGAGAAGCACTTCGGAGGCTTCTTTTGAAAGGCTTTTTATTTCAGCCACCACCTTCTCTTTTCCTTTGGAAATTTCATACGTGGGAACAAAGCCCGCCTCGATATCAATGGCGTTTTTATTGCTCTTCGGGAGGTCGCGGATGTGCCCGACGGAGGCGACGACTTTATATTCGCGCCCAAGATATTTCGAAATGGTTTTCGCTTTTGAAGGCGACTCGACAATCAATAATTTCATATAGTTTAACGTTGTACTATAAATGGAAGAATTTTGCAAACAGGCTACCGACCTTTTGTTCATTGTATATGTTTCTCTGTATTAACAGAAACGAGCCCCGTTGTGGATAAACGGGGCTTTTATGCTGATGATGCATTTCTCATTTTTGTTTCCTTATTGCAAGTTACAGGAATTGTTGCCAAGTCTTGACAATGGCTTGGCAATCCTCTTTTTCTTTCTGACCGAGCTCCGGCGATCTGGAACATCGTTTTGCCAAATTGACGAGGTGTTTTATGTCTTTCACCCTTCGTCGAGGTTGTCTTGAAATCATTATAATCTCCATTTGCAAGTCTTGGTATTCTGTGGAATACCGTGTTTGGGTGTTCCGAGTGTTCATAGCGCACCTCCTCTTAAAAACTACGTGAACATATACCCAACGTAATCATACCGCAAGTGTATTAAATTGTCAAAAAAATAGTCCCCGGTGTTTTGGGGACTATTCGATAAAGTCTAAGGGATTACACCCCGCATTCGCAGTCATCACTGCAGTCGCATTGTTTTGGCAGGGAGCACAAAACATGGATTTGTTCCAATTCCGCGACGATGCGCTCAAGCACACTCCTGTCATGCCCGTTTACGAGTACTTGAAGCAAATTGCGTGCAGAAGTAAGTTTTTCTTCGGCGGAAATACAGTCTGTCCCATTTTTGCGGGCATCTTCTAAAAATGTCTTGAGTTCAGTAAGCGCGGCGTTCATGGTATTCTCCTGTCAAAGTCATCTTCCAAACAAGGGTACCATAAAGATTAAATGAAGTCAAAAAAAGTTATGCCCGCCGAATTTCTCCGCCGCGCTCGACGATGAGTCCTTTAATTTCCATCACTGAAAGCAGGGTGTTTCCCAAAGAAATATCAAAACCCGAAGCGCGGAGCAGTTCGTCGCGCGGGAGCGGTTCCGAGAGGAGCGCGAAGATTTTTTGTTCCTCTTCGGAAAGTTCGGCGATCGTTTGCTCGGATATTGCTGCCGCCTCTTTCGCGAGCCCGAAGAGATTGAGAATATCATCGGCGGAAGTTATCGGATACGCGCCTTGTTTCAAAAGTTTGTTTGAGCCGCGGCTCCCCGGGGAAAAAATACCGTTCGGTATCACGTATACGTCGCGATTGTATTCCGTGGCGAGCCGCGCGGTGATGAGCGTACCGCTTCGTTCTTCCGCTTCAATGATAAGCACGGCGCGCGAGAGTCCAGCCATAATGCGATTTCTTTGCGGGAATGTCCATAAGGCGGCTTGTAATTTCGGCTCGAATTCCGAAAGGAGCGCGCCGCCTTTTTCCACAATCTCTTCCGCAAGAGTTGCGTGCGTGCGAGGATGAATCACGGAAGGGTGAAGCCCGGAACCGGGGACGGCAACGGTCGCAAGTCCTGCTCGCATTGCCGCGCGGTGGGCGATGGAATCAATCCCGAGCGCGAGTCCCGAGACGATAACTATAGGTTGTCCCACAAGACCTTCAATAATCTTCTCGCATACATCTTTGCCGTAATTCGTATATTTGCGCGAACCGACCACGGCAAGAAAAATCGTTTCCGGCGACGGAAGAGCGCCCGCAATGAAAAGTTTTTCCGGCGGCTCGGGAATTTCCAACAATTGCGGCGGAAATTCTTCTGGCGAAAGTTCGCGGATAGAGTAAGGCATGAGGAGTATTGTAGCACCCGGCGGGCATTTTGCGCGATATTGACAAACATAATAAAATAGTATACAAAGAGAGCAGACAAATAACGTCTGTTTTTTGAGGGTACTATCATGAATAGCCATAGCCATTGGATAGTAGTTTGCATGGCAATTTTGGGTGCGCTGTTTTATGTCGCGCTCTACGGTTCAAGCGAGCCGCTCGGGTTTTTGCATTCAATTTCACAATAGTTCTTTTTTGGGAGGTAGATTTATGCCGGGATTAGGCACTGACCCTGACAACGGAGCTTTCTGGATGTTCGTTGTCACTGTTTTATTTTTTGTCATTGTTCTTGGTTTTATATCGCTGACAAATTCTTGGGTGTCTCAAGCAGAACATCCAGTAGCACCAGTACAGAAAACGTTAATAACATAAACCTGTTTTCAAAAGGCCTCTCGCGCAAGCGGAGGCCTTTTTTGTTTGCCTTTTTACTCGACAGCGGGTATTATAAAAATATGAAAAAGCCCGTAAAAACAACAAAAATCAAAAAAGTAAAAAAGATGACCATTGAGGACTTGGCGCTGATGGTTGCCAGGGGTTTTGAGAATACGGCAACCAAAGATGAATTGATGACGATGAAGGAGGAAATGAATGCGCAGTTTGGCGAGGTGAACGAGAAGATTAGCGATCAGGCGAAAGAAAACAAAGACCGGTTTGATAAGATAGAATATCTGCTTATTCGCGCACTCGACAACAGAACCGCGAAACTTGAAGATGATACGAGGGTTATTAAGACAACCATTGAGAAAATGTCTCGCGCATAATACACACCGCCATGCTCGATATTAAATTCATCCGAGAAAATAGCGACCTGATAAAAGAAGCGGCTCGAAAGAAGCACGTGGACTTTGATGTGGTAAAACTCTTAGAGACGGATGATAAGCGACGTGCCGCGCTTTCCGGACTGGAAGAGTTGCGGGCGAAGCAAAATGGCATTACCGATAAAATTCCGAGCGCCGCTCCGGAAGAAAGGGAAGGGCTCATCGCGGAATCCAAAGCGATGAAAGACGACATGCAGAAAAAAGAAGAAGAGCTGCGCGAGCACATGAAAAATTGGCAGACGCTCATGTCGCAAGTGGCGGACATCCCTGACATATCCGTACCGGAAGGAGATTCCGACGAGCAGAACATGGAAGTCTCGGTGCACGGTGAAATTCCCAAATTTGATTTTACGCCGAAGAGTCACCTTGAGCTTCTGGAAATGCACGACATGGCGGACTTTGAGCGCGGAACGAAAGTTTCCGGCTTCCGCGGATATTTCCTCAAGAACGATGCGGTGCTTTTGAATATCGCCATCTGGAATTTAATAGTTGAGACACTCACAAAAAAAGGTTTCCAGCCGATGTTCGTGCCGTCGCACGTGAAGCGCGAGACAATGCTCGGCACGGGATACCTTCCGCAAGGCGAAGAAGATTTGTATCACACGCAGGACGGAACATATCTCGCGGGAACGGGCGAAGTGGCTGGGATGGCGTACTATATGGATGAAACCATCTCGCAAGAAAAACTTCCTCTCAAAATGCTTGCCTTCTCAACCTGCTTCCGCCGCGAAGCCGGAGCTCACGGCAAGGACGCGAAAGGGCTCATGCGCGTACACGAATTTTTCAAATGGGAGCAGATTGTGCTCTGCGAAGCGAGCCATCAGGTGTCCGTAGAACTCCACGAAGAAGTGCGGCAGAATGCGGAAGAAATCATGCAGGCGCTTGAAGTGCCGTATCACGTCGTTTTGAATTGCGGCGGCGATCTTGGGCTCGGGCAGGTGAAAAAATACGATATCGAAGCGTGGGTGCCGTCGGAAGGAAAGTATCGCGAAACGCACAGCGCTTCGTACTTCCACGACTTCCAAACGCGCCGCTTGAATATTCGCTATCGTGACACCGAAGGAAAGATGCGCTTCGCTCACTCGCTCAACAACACCGCGCTCGCGACCCCCCGTGCCCTCATCAGCGTCATCGAAAACCACCAGCAAGCCGACGGCTCCATTAAAATTCCGAAAGCGCTCCAGAAGTGGATGGGAAAGGAGGCGATAACGAAGAATCAAGAATCAGGAGTCAGGAATAACGGCGGACATCTTTATTAGCCACCATTGTTTTATGGTATGAAAAAAATATTTATCGGTATCATCATTTTTTTTGCCCTACTGGTCGGCGGACTTGTTGTTTATCAAATCAATCTTGGGTCTGGTATTTGTACAGAAAATACCCAACCGGCGAAGAATCGAATAACGGGAAGAGTAAAAACTTTCGGTACTCCTTGTGAAGTTCCGTTTTGGTATGTCGCATTACCTTTCGGGACAGTTGTTAGATGAGGTTTGGGGCGCCTCTTTTCGAAAATCTTTGCCGTATAACCCCCCAATCAAGTGCTTATTAGAAGCCTTTAACTGAAGGCGCGGTGTATAAGAACAAGAAAAAATAACTCATGCAAAAAGATTTTGACCAATGGAATAAAAGAAAAGCCATCAGGGGTTTAATCTGACGGCTTTTCTTTGTTGTTCTCTCTTATGTTTCCATAAGAGGACGACCCGTAGGCATTTATACTCTTTAAGAGATACGAAGAGCATCGAAAAGTCAAGGAAAAACACCATCATGTCCCGCGTCATTCGCTCCCCTGAAAAACAAATACAGCACAAGAAAAAACGGCGGGTGGTTTCCGTTCTGGTTTTGCTGTGTTTCGCGGGGTTTGTCTGGCTTGCGGTTTATGTTCCGTCGCTCCCGTCGCTTCAGGTAAAAAATATTATCGTGCGCGGCGCTGCCGTCTTAACAGAAGAAGAAGTACAACAGCGGGTCAAAGAGGAGCTGTCCGGAAAATATCTGTATGTGTTTCCGAAAACGAATGTTTTTTTGTATCCTCAAAAGCCGATTGAAGAGTCTTTGCTTGCCGCTTTTCCCCGCATCGCAAGCGTATCCGCCAATCTTGATACGGAACGAATTCTTACTATCACCCTCACCGAGCGGGAGCCGTTCGCGCTCTGGTGCGGACGCGAGATTCCGTTTTCGGAAACTGACAAAACATGCGCGTATATTGATGAAAAAGGTTTCGTGTTTGCAAAGGCGCCGAATTTTTCGGGGCGTGCTTATTTTGAATTGTATGGAACAGGGATGCTGCCGCCGGGGGATCCGATCGGTCACAATTTTTTGCCGGTCGAGACTTATCAAAATATAGTACGGATCAAAAAACGACTTGAGGGTTTTCAGGTGAAGCCCGTGACGGTTTTGGCGGAGACAGACGGCGGAGCAACGTTTGCTACGGCGGGGGGGTATAAGATCCGCTTCAATGTTGATCAGGATATTTCTTCTCTTGAGTCGAATATGCAAGCGGTGTTTCGTGCGGGTTCCTGGGGAGGCACTGCCGCTTCCGGCGCGCTGGAGTATCTCGATTTTCGGTTCGGTAATAAAGTGTATTATAAATTCAGGGGTCAAGAATAACGAATTATCCCTTATTTGTTATTGAAAATTCCTGATATACTATATTTATGGATTCGGCAAAGAAACCGATTATTCTTTTGGAAAGCTATTTCTCGTGGCACTACGGCCGCGCGTTTGTGGATATGTTCCATATCTGGATGAATTTCTTGTGGTTCGTGGTGAATTTTTTCTCCATATCCGCGATCATCGGCACGTTCTTCGATCCATGGAAACGCATGGGGGAAAGGTATCCGAAAGGTCTCGATATTACCGCCTGGATTACGGCTTTCACTGTCAACGGGCTTATGCGTTTCGTCGGGATCATGATACGCACAACCGTGCTCGCCATCAGCTTTGTTTTTTTGTCGGTTGTTTTTTTCGTTGGCATTGCGGTATTTTTGGCATGGACATTCATGCCGGTCGTGTTTGTCGCTCTCGTTATTATCAGCCTTCATTTGATCTTTTATGCCTAAGGGCTCTTCCACAAATAACTTCCCCATCTTGCACCACATGGGCACTTCCAAAAATGTAGTCGCTTCGCTCTTTATTTTTTAGGTCGCTTCCAGATTTCCGCAATCTTTCAAAATGTCTTATTGTTTTCTCAATCAAAAATTCTTCACCATATCTCGATATGCCTCAAAATTTTCTCAATCCAAAAAATCAAATCTTACGAAAACCTGAAACCAATCTTGGGGGAAGTTATTTGTGGAAGAGCCCTAAGGTCGATCGTCCGGAACGCGTTGAAGACCTCTCTGTGTACCCCCTTTTACTTCTGGAGGAATATTTTCCGCGCGAACTGCGGCAGCGCATATTCCATTTCTTGTTTCCGGTGCTCGCGCTTCTTCTGATGCTTCTTGCGATTCTTTTTGCCGCCGGGCGTACTATACCGAAAGAAGAAACCGTGATGGGACCTCTCCTTCGTTCGCTCTCTCCCAGGGTCGGAGGCGTGTTCTTACTCGTGTGTTCGTTCTGGCTCGTCGTCCATCTTTTGGAAAGTTTTTATAACGCGGTATATTTTCACAATCGCACTTACAAACTTGCCGTTTTGAGTAAGAAAGCCAAAGAGGGCGATGATGTCCGTTTTGAAATATCATCCGAGGTAGCAAGTATTTTTTACAATACCCGCAAAAACGACATTATGAAGGCTTTTTCCGAATCTCCGCTCGGCATTGCCATACTCCTGCGGTGCGGACTGCTGCCTTCGGAGACAAAAGAGTTTTTGGCGGCGCGGCAATACGTGTTTGAGCTCAATTTGGACGATATGCGCCAGGCGCGCGTGGTCAGCATGGAGGATTTTACTCTTTTTATTTTCAAGAATTATCCCGAGTTTGCGGATCATTTATTTAAAAAAGGCGTCGGGGAAAAAGATTTTATCGGGGCGGTGAAGTGGGTCGCGCGGGTTGACGAAGAAGTGCGTTTTGCGGGTCGATGGTGGAGCCGCGATAATCTGGCAAAACACGGCAGTATCGGGCGCGATTTTGCGTACGGACAAACCTATCTTTTGGAAAAATATGCGCGCGACATGACCGTCGGAAGCGCCGTACCGTATGACCGCGAACTGCACTGGGAGAACGAAGTGCGCCGTATCGAAACCGCGCTTGCCAAAGCGAAAGAATCGAACGTCATTCTTCTTTCGGATGATGGCGTTGGCGCAATCGACATCGTGTATGAATTCGCGAACGAGATCGACGCCCGCGCCGTTTCGCCCGTTCTTCAAGATTTCCGGATGCTGCTCATCGATACGAATCTGCTTATGGCGGCAACGAAAGAAAAAGGCGCACTTGAAGAACAGTTCATTCGGATGCTCAATGAGGCGGTGGCGGCGGGGAACATTATTCTGGTATTCGACCACTTCGCTTCTTTTGTGACCGGCGCGCACGCCCTCGGTTCCGATGTCATAGATATTTTGAATCCTTACCTCGTGTCCCCGCATATACACGTGATCGTGCTTGCGGCGACCGAGGAGTACCACCGGGTTCTTGCGCCAAGCGGCGAGATCTCCGCGCGTTTTGAAAAAATACAGGCGAAGGAACCGGAAAGCGGCAAGCTCTTGCGGCTCTTGGAAGACGCGGCGCTCGCGCTTGAAGGCAAATACCATGTGTTCTTCACGTACCAGGCAATCGTCGAAGTACTGCAGAGCGCCGAAAACTATCTGACCGAAGGCGTTCTGCTTGACCGCGCGACCGACCTTTTGCTTGAGATTCCGCCGTATATCAGGCAGCAGGGTGCAAGCGTTATTGAAAAAAAGAACGTGCTTGATTTTGTGCAATTCAAAACAAAGATGCCGATAGGGGAGATACATGACGAAGAGCGAGAGAAGCTGGAACATTTGGAAAGAGAACTGCACAAAAGGATCGTCGGGCAGGACGAAGCGGTTGTCGCCATTTCGAATTCCATGCGCCGATCGCGCGCCGGCATTCGCGATCCGAAGAAACCGATAGGCTCGTTCCTTTTTCTTGGTCCGACGGGCGTGGGGAAGACGGAAACCGCAAAAGCGCTCGCGGCAGTGTACTTCAACGACGAAAAGAAAATGATGCGGCTCGACATGTCCGAGTATCAGGGAGAAGATGCGCTCAAACGCTTAATCGGCTCGTTCGAGCTCGGGAAGCCCGGGACGCTTACGATGATGTTCAAAGATTCCCCCTACGGCGTGCTACTTTTGGACGAGTTTGAGAAAACCTCGCTTGATGTGCAAAATCTTTTTCTCCAAGTCTTGGACGAAGGATTCTTCTCCGACATGGGCGGGCATAAGATAAACGCGCGCAATATCATTTTCATCGCGACATCGAACGCCGGGAGCGATATCATGTACGATGCGATAGCGCACGGCGACAATGTGCACGCGCTTAAGCAGTACATCATAGACAATATTATCAAAAGAGGAACGCTCAAGCCCGAGCTTATGAATCGTTTCGATGGCGTCATTTTGTTCAATCCGCTTGAAAAGAAAGACTTGAGAGAAATCGCCCGCCTCATGTCCGAAGGTCTGAAGAAACGGCTTAAAGAAGAACAGCAGATAGACCTTGTGGTGAATAGCGTTCTTGTCGAAGCGCTGGTGAAAGAAGGACAGGACCCGCTCTTCGGCGGGCGTCCGATGGCGCGGGCGGTGAAAGACAAAGTGGAGCGTATAATAGCCGAGAAGATCATCAGCGGGGAGGTAAGGACGGGTGCGACGGTGGAACTCTCGGCGGAAGATTTGGCGTAAACGAGTATAAGGGATAAGTATAGAGAGGATAGCTGTCGTGTCTCACCATGCCGTCAAACTTTGCATATGCAAGAAAGTGACAGCATGAGTTGTAAAAAACAAAAGCCAATAAAATAAAAGGCGCTTTCGGTTGTAAAAACCGTCAGCGCCTTTTTCGATACCCCTTCATGCTTTGAAGTGTCCATCTTCAGTGTCGTTTTTCTCACGCGCGGTGAAAGATAAAGTGGAGCGCGTGATCGCCGAAAAGATCATCAGCGGGGAAGTAAGGACGGGTGTGACCGTGGAATTGACCGCAGAAGACTTGGCGCAGTACGAGCCCGCCGGCGTGCCTCCTCCCCTCTCAAGAGGGGAGGATTGAGGTGGGGTGCGGTGGCAATTTTCACTCATTTTTTTACGACCGTGGTTTTACAGCCTTATTGAGCCGTTTTTTGGCGTCAGTGTCGAGGAAATTTGAGAAAAGCCAAATTTCCCTTGACAAATTTTATAAAAAAGAGTATTCTACACTTAGATTCACTTAGATTCACTTAGATTCACTTAGATTCACTTAGATTCACT
>CAYRXD010000002.1:0-12673 GCA_964428135.1 uncultured Candidatus Saccharibacteria bacterium
TTTATCCACGAGCGCCTCGGAATTTTTCGGGTCAATAAACCGCAAATAGTACCATGAAGAACCCGCCCATTGCGGCATGGTGTTCGTCTCGCGCTTTCCTTCGCCGCCGCACTTGGGACATTTCACGGACACCCAATCGGAGATGTTCGCAAGCGGCGACTCCCCCGTCCCCGTCGGCTCATAAAATTCCACCTCCGGCAATTTCACCGGCAGGTCTTTTTCCGGCACGGGAACAGCACCGGTATTTTTGGAACGCAAAAATTCTTCAAGAAGTTCGGGACTCTGCTTCCCCTGAAAATGCCTGAACCCGCGCCAAATTTTGAATTCCCATTCGCGCGGAATATCGTCGTGCGTTTTGAGCGGTATATACGGATCATCTTCTGAAATAATGGCGGTTACATTTGTGAGGCGCGATACGGTATCGTAATCCGTTTTTGCCTGCCAAAATTTCTGCAATGCCTCCATATCGGAATCCGGCATGTCCGTTTTCATCTTCTCCCAATCGCGCGTTTCAATCTCGCCGATAGCGGACGCAATTAAGTAAACATGCTTCAATTTCTTACCCGTTTTTTCAATCGCGTGAAGCGCCGCCTTGCCTCCCAAACTGTGCCCGATAACAATATCCTCCTCCGTGAAATTTTTCAGTATAGGCAAAAGCGTACCGAGCCATGCATCCATGTCGGGATGATCGGGTTGTGGAAGCTCCGGCGCAAACACCTCGAATCCTCGCGCTTCAAGTTCGGTCTTCATCCACGGCATCCAATTCCCTTTCGGACTTCCCTCAAATCCATGCACGAGCAAGACTTTTTGTTTCTTATTTTTGCACGCCTCGCAGTGAATAATCGGTATCGGCTCGCCCCAGTAGCGTTGCCGGGAAAACACCCAATCGCGGAGCTTGTAGGTTGTTTTCATTTTCCCCCCGACAAATTCGGTGATGGATTTTTTCGCTTCTTCGGATGACATGCCATCAAATTGATCGGAGTTTATTAACACACCTTCATTCACATAAAGCGTAGGGTCTTGCTCAAGATCTTTTTTTAGCATCTCAATCCCGACAGGAAATTTCGGATCGTTTTTACCAAAGACACTTTTTTCTTCTTTCGCAGAAAAATCAATATACGTTGAATCTTTTGGGATTATTACAGCCTTGTTTTTTAACTTATATTTCTCCGCAAATGCAAAATCCCGTTCATCGTGCGCAGGGACCGCCATGATGGCTCCCGTGCCGACATCGCCGAGAACATAGTTTGTCACCCACACGGGAATCTCCTCGCCGTTCGCGGGATTGATAGCCGTGACGCCTACGAAAATTCCGGTCTTTTCTTTTTCTTCGTACGTCCGCGTTGCATTCTCCGCAATCGTATCGGCGGTATATTTTTTTATTTTTTCCGACGGCACCCGCCCGACATCAATCCACTTTTGCGCGAGCTCCGCTGAAATGGCAAGAAACGTCACGCCGAAAAGCGTGTCGGGACGGGTGGTGAATACGTCGACGGCGTGTTTTTCCATTGTCTCCCATTTTCGCAGCGCATTTTTAGTAAATTCCGTCACTTTCGGATGTGTCAGCGCTTCTTCGTAAGAAAGTTCTATCGCGCCCTTGCCTTCATTGACCGAAATTTTGTTTGGGTCTACATCTTCGGTATAAAAAATTTTAAAAAACTGACCCGGAGTATTAGTACTTTCCACATTGGTGACAAATGATATTTTTGCCGGGTTGAAATCAATACTGATTTCTTCTTTTATCTCGCGAAGTACGCAGGAAAGGGGCGACTCGCAATTTTCCCGCCCGCCTCCAAAGGCAGCAATCATCTCCGGCTCGCGTGGAGCATTTGCATCGCGTTCCTGAAAAAGGTATTTCCCGCTTTTTGTTTTTATGAGGACTCCGACGCCGAGCCATTCTGTCTCTGGCGCACTCTCTTTCACAATCTGAAACCGAATGACGGCCCCCTCGCTTTTCCCAATCCAATTTTTCTGCGACTCCTTAATAGACTCCGGCCATTCGAGCGCATCAATATCCGCAAGCAGCCGCTCGGCGTAGTCCGTAATTCGAAGCACCCACTGGCGCATGGGCTTTTTCTCCACCACCGTTCCGCACCGCTCGCACGCGTCGCCGTCCAAGTCTTCATTCGCAAGTCCGGTCTGGCACGACGGGCACCAGTTTATCGGCTCGTACGATTCATACGCCAAGCCCTTTTCAAACAGCTTCAAAAATATCCACTGCGTCCATTTGTAAAATTTCGGGTCGGTGGTGGAAAGTTCGCGTTCCCAATCGTAATTGAAACCAATGACCGAAAGTTGCTCTTTGAACCGCGCGACGTTTTTCTCCACCGCCACCCGCGGATGGATTTTATTTTTAATCGCGTACTGCTCCGCCGGCAACCCGAAAGCATCCCACCCCATCGGGTGCAAGACGTTAAAGCCTTTCATCTTTTTAAACCGCGAATACACATCCGTGGCAATATACCCCTTCGGATGCCCCACGTGCAACCCCTCGCCCGACGGGTACGGGAACATGTCGAGAACGTAGCATTTGGGCTTCTCGCTCTTTTCTTCCGCCTTATACATTCCAGATTTCTCCCATTCCTTCTGCCACTTTTTTTCGATTTCTTTATGATTGTAGTGCTTCATAGTACTTCGAGTATAACCCTTCTTCGGCGCGATTTCAACACAAAAAAACCGCTCCCTTGCGAGAGCGGCTTGGTTTTTTAAAAAATACAGAGTTATTCTTTCCCCGCCACGGTCATTCCGTCGATGCGAAGAGTGGGGGTGTTGAACAGTCCGAGGAGCATGTCACTTGCGGGGGTAATGTGCGTGAACATATCGGTAAGATTTCCCGCAACAGTAACGCCATCAACCGGTCGAGTGATTTTCCCGTTTTCAATGAGGAACCCGCGCGCGCCGCGGGAATAATCCCCCGTTGAGATATTCGGTCCTTGCCCGAGAAACTCCATAACGAGGAATCCGCGCGGAATGTCGGCGATCAATTCTTCGCGTGACAGTGCGCCGTTTTCCATGTGCAGATTGCCCGTTTGTCCGGTCGGTTCCGTGCCAAGTTTCGCCGCGCTCCGAAGATCCGTGAGGAAGCTTTGAAGAACGCCATCTCGTACTATATCGAGTTTCTTCCCCGCAATGCCTTCGCCGTCAAACGGGAATGAACCCGTAAGCTTCGGCAGAAGCGGGTTGGAAACGATGTTGATGCCGGGTGAAAATATCCGCCCGCCAATCTTTTCGCGGTTAAAAAAACTCGACTCTTGATGAATGAGTTCGCCATTAATCGCTTGTTTCAAATGCCCCAATATCGAGCTTGAAACGTAATGACTGAACACTACCGGCAAAGTTTCGCTCGGAATGTTTTCCGCGCCAAGAAACGATGCCGCCGTTTCTCCCGCCAGACGTCCGAGCTCTTCCGGATCGCGCAAGAGAGCAAAATGCCGGACGATATCGCCTTCCCGCCACATTTGCATGTTTTCTCCCGTGCCCGCAATACAGGCTGCATCCGCGCCGTACGATGCGCTTTCAAACGCTCCTTCAAATCCTTCGGTCGTGTAAAAAGCGTGAAATCGTTTCGTTTGCTGTACACCGGCGCCGTCAGAGCGAGAAACTCCCGGAACAGACATGCTTGCCATTTCCAGAGAAAGAGCGAACTGCTTCATCTCCGCAAGAGACAAATCGCGGTCATCGTACAACTCAAGCTCCGCCGCAAGTTCCGAAATGTTTTTCGGCCACAAAGACTCCTGTGCAAGAAGCGCGAACGGATCCGCTTGGCTCGCCTTCGCCATCGCGCACGCCCGTTCCGCAAGCCGGATTATTTCCGCGTCCGACTGTCCGACTCCGGAAACGGCGGCAACTTTATTCCCGAACCATACGGCGATATCAATCCCGCGGGAGCGGTTTATGTTTTGATTTTCAACTTCTCCGTTGCGTACCGAAAGGTCTTTGTTCTCGGTGCGGGAAAATGAAACGCTTGCGGCGGTTCCGCCGAGACCGGAAACAAGCGAGAATATTTTTACTGCTGTGTTTTTCATGTGATTTTCTCCGTTCATGACATTTGCGTTCCGCCGACGACGAGACCGCCCTTCCGCACCCGTATGGTCGGCTGTCCGACACCCACGGGAACGCCCTGACCATTCTTACCGCACACTCCGACACCGTTATCAAGCGCCGGGTCATTCCCAACCATGTCAACGGAAAGAAAGACTTTCGGACCGGAGCCGATAAGCGTAGCTCCTTTGATCGGCACGGTGAGTTTTCCGTCCTCAATGCGCCGCGCAAGCGAAACTCTGAACACGAATTTTCCCGAAGTAATATCAACTTGCCCGCCTCCAATGGCTTCAACATACAGACCGTTTTTCGTGGCGCGGATAATCTCCTCGTGCGAATGCTGCCCTCCGAGCATGTGCGTATTGGTCATGCGCGGCATCGGAGAGTACTCGTAGCTTTCGCGCCTTCCGTTGCCTGTCGGCTTCGCGGAAAGCATTCTCGCGCTCAAGCGGTCGTGCATGTATGAAACGAGCACGCCGTCTTTCACAAGAACCGTTCTTTGCGTCGGCGTTCCCTCATCGTCAAAAGAAAGAGAGCCCCTCCTTTCGGAGATGTTTCCTTCGTCAACGATGGTAACGAGTTCCGAAGCAACCCGCTCGCCCGTCATATCGGCAAATGCGCCGACTCCTTTGAAATTGAAATCGCCTTCGGTCATGTGTCCGAACGCTTCGTGAAGAATCACCCCCGGCCAGCCACGACCAAGCACCACGTCCATTTCTCCGGCAGGACACTCTTCGGCTTCCAGGAGAGCTTGCGCGAAATAAACCGCCCGATCGGCGTATGGTTTCCAATTCGCCGAACCGAATACTTTGCGCGGATTATGACGTCCGCCGAATCCTTCATACCCAGTACCGGATTGTTCGCCATCTTTCAAAACAACTTGCATCTTGAGAACAACCAGCGGGCGAAGTTCGGAAACGAACAGCCCGTCCGGACGCACGATACACACTTCCCGCAATTGACTCACAAATGATGCATTCACCGCTTTGGCGCGAACGTCGAGCGATCGGATATATGCATCAACCTCAGAAAGCAGCGCGATTTTTTCCGGAAGCGGTATGTCGGCGGGGCGTTCTTGGGAATACAGCGATTCTCCGGCAGGCGCACCCGCCGCGAAAAAAGTTTTTCCGGAAGCGAATACTGCGCGAAGATCATCTCCCGCTTGGCGGATCGCATCAATGCTTATGTTCTGATCCGAAACGTATCCGGTTTCCGTCCCTTCCACCCGCCGAAGCCCGAAGCCCTCATCGGTGTCAAAAGAAACCTCCTCTATCCGTCCATCGCTTAAAACAAGTGCTTCCGTTTCGCTTCTCTCCAAAAACAGTTCGCCGTCTTCCGCGCCCGAAAGCGCGTCCGCGACGACTTGCGTCAGTTCATCTTTAGTTACACCGAGCATTTCCAAGAACGTGCTTGAAATGTCGGCATGCGTTGTGTTCGTTTCCATATTTGTCTCTCTATTGTCGATGAGCCATAGTTTGACCCGCTTTACTGTACCACGCGATGCGGCAATTTGCAAAATTTACGCACGCCTCATTTTTTGATACAATGAACGGCAGAGATACATTTTATCAACCGTAAACACGGAGGACGATATGTCCGAAACACTCGACACAAAAATACGCGCCGGACGCTTTTGGGGCAAAGATGGCGCTATCGCCGACACCCGAAAAATCGCCGTGCTTTCTTTAAGCCAGCCCGACTCGAACATTATTGACGCCCTTTCAATGATGATCAACATCCACACACAAGCCTCAGAGTACGCGCTGAAGCATTCAGACGAATCCTATAAATTCTTGACGATGCGAAAACATCACCGGGAACTCTATAATAAGTCAAAGCGGGCACTCTGGCGGTATAACATGATGTGGCGCTTGTGCATGTTTTTTGTCTACCTGTAATGCGCGCCAAAAACGCCCTGATAAATCGGGGCGTTTCATATTTTGTTAAGAAAAAAATTTAGAAAGATGCGAGGTAAGGAAAAAAAATAATGAGTCCGACGACTACCGCAAACACCGCCGAGAGAAGCACCATGCCTGCGGCGACATCCTTCGCAATCTTCGCATGCTTGTTGAATTCCAATATGAGAATATCTGTGACGGATTCAATTGCGGTATTAAGCATCTCTGCAACAAAGACCAGCGCTATCGCGAAGAGGAGCATGATCCATTCCACCTTCGTCACCTGAAAATACCATGCCGCGAAAATGACAGCAAATGCCGCAATCACATGCACTTGAAAATTCGGCTGGGTGGTTAGCGAATACCAAATCCCGTCCCATGCATGCTTGAAAGAAATGATGTGAACTCGTTTTTTCATAACATACTCAGTAACTCTTACTTACGCAACAGAGTAAAAGCGATAGCTGTCCCTTTGAGAGCTGCATGTCCGTTGTTTATAAACTCAAGGATCTCCGGATACTGTTCTGAGAATTGCACAACTACTGTTTCACATCCTGACGGTGGGTTCATTGCGTATCCGGAAGGAAGAGCAACGCAAACATCATAGGTGCCCACTGGAGCGTCAGTGAAAGAAAGAGTATAGGAGCCGTCAGCTCGTGTTTGTGCGATAACTGTTTTGGGTCCGGCGGCACGTATGACGATGCCCGCCATCGGAATGCCGGATGTCATCGCCGGAGCATCGGTAGCGTCATGCACAGAACCCGTGATGGTAAATGTATATCCGCCGGTATTTTTTACCACCGGTGCCGATGTACACTCGCCCTTGTGAACAACATCAATACCGGATGTTCTTGCCACGCAATCATTCCCATATGTTTTGCCGTCTGTTCCGCAGACTGGGGCATATTGCATCGTACAAGCTCCCCCTTCAACTGGCTTTACTTCGGTCCGCGGCGCAACCTTACACTCGCCGGAATAAGCGACTTTCACTCCGCAAGAAGAAGCGTCCGCCTCGCCGCAACCGTATGTTTTGTCGTCAGTGCCGCAGACCGGCTGATACCTGATACACTGTATCTTTCCGCATGTCGCCTCCTTGTTGTTTGTTTCAGGAAATACTTTCTTCTCCTCCACAGGAACTGTTTTTGTACCCTTACCCGGAACGATTGGCATCGGTACGTTCGGCATCGGGGGTGCGGCAGGTTTTATGTTGTCATCCTCCAAGCCTCCGGTATCCGCACGGAGAACATTTTCAATCAAGCGTAAATTATTTCTCGCCAAAACTTCTGCGGAACGCGCGCGCGCAAACGCTTCGCCGAACTTCCCCTCGGCGAATGCTTGTTTGCCGTTTGCAAGCATACCGCCCGCCGTTTCCAAACCGGCTTTCACTCTGTCGCCGAAATCGGTCTTGGGTGTTTGCCGTTTGATTGTCATATTCGTAGAAATCCGCGCCAGTGTCGAATCAATCCGAACTTTCAACTCTAAAATTGCCTCCTCGGCGCGCTTAATCTGTGCTTCGGCTTTTTCTTTTATATCTTTATCTTTCTCCGCGCCCGCAACCGCTATGCCCTGAATTTTTTTCTGCATCACATCCACCGCGCCCTGAAGGTGATTGTCTCGGGTAGCGCGAGAGTTCACCGCGCTTGCATCCTCGACATATGGATCGGTGCTCCATCTTTCCGCAAGCTGATTTAAAAGAAGCGAATGTTTCAAAGTCTGCTCGTCCAGTTTTTTAAGAAGTTTTTCGACATTCGGATTTCCGGAATTTTCTTTGAGCTTCGCAAGACGCGTTTCGAGTCGGTCTGCGGCATCCGTATAATTCCCCATCGCCCTCACGCGCGCGTCCGCGTCATCCGGTTTTGATACCTCCACCGCAAGCATCTCCGCCATTTTTTCATTCGTGATTTTAAGTTCAAGCTCGGCTCGCGCCGTTGCGTCAAAAGTGAAAAGGCGCGAAATTCCACGCTTCCACTCTTTCAGAAAATACCACGAACCGCTTGGCAGCGTGCCGACGGATTGAATGCGGAGCAAGTCAAAATCCGGATCCCCTTCAAGACTCGGCGTGCCGCCGCTTTGGGTCGCCGATTCGTCGATTTCATGCGCAACCGTGAACGAGCAGTCCACTTGCTGTTCGCGATTGGCGGTAGACAAGCTCCCCCTCTTCCCCTCTTTATGGCTGACAAAATATGTAAAAGTCACCTCCTCTGTTGCCGGAGCGGGAAGTTTGTGCTTCGGGATCAAAGTAACGCTAAAGGCGAGCGTCGGCTTGTCGGTATTTTCTTTCCCCGTATCATCTTTTTCATCGTCTTTTTCATTTGCCCTCTTAAAATCAACAATAATCGGCTTGCCGTTTTTGTCGTATCGCAAAACCTTAAACGGCCCCTGAACAATAAAGTCATTGCTTTTATCGCTATCGGAAAATTTTATCGTGAGCGGAACCGTACTCCCATGCGCCACCGCTTCCGCCGGCACCGTGCAATACGCACCTATCTCCTCCGCCGCATTCGCAAACGAGAACGGAAAAATAACGAAAGCAAGAACCGCGACAGAAAAAGAAAAATATTTTTTCATAAATAAATGGTTTTTAGCTGTTACTAAAAAGTGAATTTTTTACGTACTTCCAGTGTACCATTTTCTAAAAAAATTTCATTATTTTTAGAAAATACGAGAAAGTTTGACTTTTATTGTGTTATATGCTATCTTGTAAATTGGCAGCAACTCCCTATTTAAAGGGTTCATCGCAAGTCGCACATAGGAGGTTACTATGACCAACAAAGTTTCCCCAATTAAACCCGGGGACATAGCAAAGGTAAAGAAAACAATTTTCCCTGATAAGGTTTTCGAAGCATTCAACGAACTTATCGTCGCACACTTTTCAAATGGTTTGTCCACAATAAAACAAGACGATATTGTGGAATTAATGGTCAAAAAAGGGTTGGAACGCAACCAAATTTTCAACAACCACTGGTTAGATGTAGAAGAAGTATATAGGGACGAAGGATGGAAAGTCGAATACGACAAACCTGCACATTGCGAATCGTATCCAGCAACATTCACATTCAAGATATAATCTCCACCATCTTAAACTCACACGGCACCCTTTAGGAGTGCCGTGTTTTTCATCATCGCTTTCTTCCTCGCCACTACACCTTAAATTCTATCACATCCCCATCCTGCACCACATACTCCTTCCCCTCCGTTCGCACCAAACCTTTCTCTCGCGCCGCGGCATACGAACCGACTTCCAAAAGCTTCGTCCAGTGTATCACTTCCGCGCGGATGAATCTCTCTTTGAAATCGGTGTGTATCGCGGCACCGGCTTCCGGCGCCGTCGCATTTTTCTTCACCGTCCATGCTCTTGTTTCGTCTTCTCCGGTTGTCAGAAATGTCATGAGACCGAGAAGGTCGTAGCTTTTTTTGATGAGGTCATTGACGCCGTCGTCTTTTGGCGCGTTCAGTTCTGTGCGAAACATTTGGCGTTCTTCGCCATGAAAATCTTTGAGCTCTTGTTCTATCTTCGCATCCACCACCACCCATCCGGCGCCGGAAGTTTTCAAAAATTCAAGAAGTTTCGTGTATCGTTCATCATTCATTTCATCGAGATTTTTTCCGCCCGAGCGCTTGTTGAGAACATACAAAATCGGCTTTATGGAAATCAGGTGCATGGATTGAATCATCTCGCTTTCGTGCTCGTCGAGGGTCACAGTCGAGGCAAGTTTCCCTTCTTCAAGTACCGGCATAACTTTTGAAAGCACCGCTTTCTCGAATACCGCAACTTTGTCTCCCCTTTTCACGTCGCGTTCGATATTCTGCAAACGCTTCGAAACGGTTTGCATATCCGCCAAAATAAGCTCAAGGTTGATAACTTCAATATCAGAAATAGGGTCAACTTTCCCGCTCACATGAATGACATTATCGTCTTCAAAAATCCGCACGACTTCCGCGATGGCGTCCACTTCCCGAATGTGCGAGAGAAATTTATTGCCAAGCCCCGCGCCCTCCGCCGCACCCGCCACAAGCCCGGCAATGTCTACGAATTCGACCGCCGCGGGAATGGTCTTTTTGGAATGTGAAAATTCCGTGAGTTTTGCGAGCCGTTCGTCCGGCACAGGAACAATCCCCACCGATGGGTCAATGGTACAAAAAGGATAATTCTCCGCCGGCACCGATTTTTCGGTAAGTGCATTAAACAGCGTTGATTTTCCAACATTTGGGAGGCCCACGATTCCTATGGATAGTGACATAACTTTTCTTGAATTCCAATTATCTTCTTTACGACGTTATCACTATCGCACGTTTTAGGAGAAAATTCAAATCGTTTATTTCCCCCATTCATCGGCGAAAAGTTCCGCCTGTTTTAATACCGTCTCGGTTGCAATCGCTTGTTTGTCCGGCGGGTAGCCGTATTTATTCAGCGTTCGCTTTACGAGTACGCGCAACCGTGCTTTGGCATTCTCGCGTATCGTCCAGTCAATCGTCGTGCTTCCGCGTACTTTCTCCACCAACTCTCGCGCAAGTTCCCGGAGGGTGATGTCATTCATCACATCCTTTGCGCTGTCATTGTCGGCGAGCGCATCATAAAACGCCACCTCGTCTTCAGTCAGTCCCAAGTCCTCGCCTCGCGCGTCGGCTTTCTTTATCTCTTTGGCAATGTTGATAAGCTCCTGAATTACCTCGGAAGCGGTGAGCAAATTATTTTGATATTTTTTAATCGCGCTTTGGAGCATCTCGGAGAGTTTCTTTCCTTGAACCGCATTCTTCCTCAACCGTGATTTTATCTCGTCGTTCAAAATTCGTTTCAACAATTCCATCGCCACATTCCGGTGCTTCATTCCGGCTACTTCGGCGAGAAACTCGTCGGACAGCACCGACAAGTCCGGTTTCTGCAATCCAGCCGCCGCGAATATATCCACTACACCTTCCGAGATACGGGCTTGGTCAACAATCTGCCGAATAGCGGACTCTATGTCTTCGCGACGGTTAGCCGGGTCTGTGTCAAACTTCATAAGCCGTGCTTTTATCGCTTGAAAGAACGCCACCTCGTCGCGTATCTTCAATGCTTCTTCATCCGGCACGGCAACAGCAAACGCTTTGGAAAGCATCAGTACTTCGCGCACAAATCGTTCCTTCACGCTTTCCGGCTTCTTCTCGTCTTTGCCGGAGACTCCTTTTTCATTCGCTGTGTCTTGCGACAAAATATGTTCTTGCGCTTCCAAAATAACGCGGAGTTTTCCTTGCGTGTCCAGCGTAAAGTATTGGAGATAATCAAAGCCGTGGAACATTTGCTTCACCACTTCATATTTCGTGAGCATCAATTCAATCGCCTTGTCTTGCGTCAGCGTCGGGTCGCCCGTGCCTCCGCTCTGTGTGTATACCGCCAACGCCTTCTGTAAATCCGAAGCGAAACCGATATAGTCCACGATAAGCCCAGCCGGTTTGTCTTTGAACACGCGATTCACGCGAGCTATCGCCTGCATAAGATTATGTCCGCGCATCAGCTTGTCTACGTACATCGTATGCAAACACGGAACATCAAATCCTGTAAGCCACATGTCGCACACGACGACGAGTTTCAGTGAACTGTTCGGGTCTTTGAAGCGATCCGCGAGCCGATGGCGCATATCTTTGGTTGTGTTGTGCGGTTGCCATTCCTTCGGGTCGCTTGAACTGGCGGTCATTACCACCTTGATAGCCCCTTCCGCTAAATCCGTATTATGCCACGCGGGTCGCAACGCGACAATTTCATTGTACAAATCAACGGCAATTCTTCGGCTCATCGCCACCACCATTGCTTTACCCGCAAACACTTCCTGTCGCGCCTCAAAATGAGCAACGAGGTCGCGGGCGATTTCTTTCAAGCGTTCATTGTGTCCGACAATCGTTTCCAGTTGCGCCCATTTCGCTTTCGCTTTTTCGGCAGCATTAAATTCCACGCCCTCCGCCACGGCTTCCACTTCCGCATCAATTTCCGCGCTCTTCTCGTCCGGTAAATGCACTTTCACCAAACGGCTTTCATAATAAATCGGCACAGTCGCGCCGTCTTTCACCGCGTCTTGAATATCGTACACATCAAGATACTCTCCAAACACCGCCGGAGTTGACCGGTCTTCACCTTCAATCGGTGTTCCGGTAAATCCGATAAACGAGGCATTCGGCAAGGCATCGCGCAAGTATTTTGCGCTTCCGTATCGTGTAATGGCTTCCTCATCTTTGAACACCGTCCGCGCCGCGAAACCATACTGGCTCCGGTGCGCTTCGTCGGCAATCACGACGATATTCTTTCGTTCGGAAAGCATATCATATGTACTCCCGCCGTCTTCGGGGTAAAACTTTTGAATGGTGGTAAAGACAATCCCGCCGCCCGATGTCTGCAAAAGCTCTTTCAGGTTCGCCCGGCTTTTCGCCTGCACCGGTTCTTGGCGAAGCAGTCCGCGGCTCGCCGCAAAAGTATCAAAAAGCTGGTCGTCCAAATCGTTGCGGTCGGTAATGACCAGTATGGTCGGGTTGTTCAAAGCAAGCACCGCCTTTCCGGCATAGAAAACCATTGAAAGCGATTTTCCAGACCCTTGCGTATGCCACACGACGCCGATTTTCCGCTCGCCGTTGTCACTTGTGGCATTGAGAGTGGAGGCAATCGCTTTGTTCACCACATAATACTGGTGATACGCCGCAACTTTTTTTATCGTTTCAATCGTTACGCGTCCGGTCTTTTTGTCTTCCTTTTTTGCTTTTTCAAA
>CAYRXD010000002.1:12683-44344 GCA_964428135.1 uncultured Candidatus Saccharibacteria bacterium
GGTCAAGCAACACTTCCGGCTTCAACATTTCTTCAATCACCGTTTCAATCTGCGGTTTCTTGCTCTCTCCTTTCCTCTTTTCATCCGGCGCGCGCCAAACAATGCACCTCTCCCACGAAGCGGTCAGCGAAGCAACCTTCGCGTCCAATCCGTCGGAAGCCACGAGAATGCCGTTGTAAGTGAAAAGTTGCGGTACGGCATCTTTGTAGTTTTGAAGCTGAGTAAACGCTTTTTTCAGCGTGGCGTTCTCGTCCGTCGCGTTTTTGAGTTCCAGTACCACGATGGGCAAGCCATTTACCAAAAGCACAATGTCGGGGCGTTTGCTCGTGTGGTCATACGAAATTGTGTACTGGTTCGCCGCCACGAGATCATTATTCTTCGGGTTTTCAAAATCAATGAGGTGCACCGCTTCTCCGCGCGTCCCTCCATTTTCTGCCGGTATCTCCACCGACACGCCATCGGTCAACATTTTTTGAAACGCCTCATTGCCTTCAATCAGAGGTTGCGAAACCAGCCGAAGCACCTGTTTGAGCGCATCTTCTCGCGCATCCTCGGGAATGTTCGGGTTCAGCTTTTCAATCGCCGAACGCAATCGTCCCACAAGCACCACCTCGGTCAAATCCGGCCGTTCCGGTTCTTGGTCGTCGGGCGAGAGATAGGTGTAACCCTCTTTCACAAGAAGCTCCACCACCCACTGCTCAATATCGCTTTCGTAAATTGTGTTGTTCATATGAGAAAGATTAGGGTTGAAAATAATGTAATAACTATAAAAAGTGTTTGAGTGCTTTTTTTGACACTTTGCATTTTCCTGTCAGCGATAATGGAATTTGTATATATCTGCTCGGCAAGTTGATGTTTGATTCCGTCTTCATCCAGCTCATTCAAGGCGTTTATAAAAGAATTAAATTTATACTTGGCAACGTGTCCAAAATAAAAAATAGAGTTGTCTGTGTTGTGATTATTTAATTGTGGAAAAATTGACCAAAACAGATAGTATAAACCAATTAAAAGAGAGGTCAGTAGTGAAGACCAAACCAGAACATATAAACTTTCAAACCCGGCATATTTATCATATCCGGTTAGTATTTCTATGCGCTTGGTAAAAATGAAACCCATCATTGCAGAATAATAGACCGACAGAAAAGCCGCTTTTTTATCAGCAAATTCAATCAGTCCGCTTACGCGCAAAAGTTCAGATTGTAAAAAAGATAAATCGTAATTCTTCATATACTGAAATACCAAGAAGTAGAGCGAACCTCTTTTTGACCAACTGACTTAAAATCTCTTGTTACTTTTGACCACTTACTTTCTCCTTCGTCGTTGTTAACAACAGAAAGATACTCCTCCTTACCGATAGAAGTACGCACATTGTTGCTTATCCAGATATTATCAGGCGAGTGTGCATAATCAGAAAGTTCTACTGCCATATATACAGGGAGACCAACCCAAATAAGGTCTTGTTTAGTTTGATCATCACCAGCCTTTCCACTTTTTGCTACCAGCACTTCGCCTTGTGCGATACCAATTCCAAAATCAATTTTATTGATATTTTCATTTTCAAGGTGTTCGTTAATTTTCAAAACAAAACCTTTCATATCCATTGCAGAACGAACAGCTCGTGATGATGCGTTTTCGCCAACAAAAAACGCCAAAATACCATCTCCGTTAAAACTTCGCATATGACCATCCCTCCTTTCTACACAATGAGTCAACGCAAGCAAAAAAGCACGGTGGATTTTTACACTCCAAAATGTAGTTGCATCGGATAAAATCTTACGAGATTTTCTCATATCTACATACAACACAACAGCAGGTGACATTTTCTTCGTGGTGTTCCCAAAAGTAAGGTCTGATTTTCTGGGAACAACACGAGTATCTTCCCGTGCGTATGATGCATTCAGGTAGTCATCTACAACATCTAATGTTTCTTGATTTGTCGCCATATTTTTATATTCCTACTCTTATTTCACCTTTCATCAACTTTGGTAAAAGTGCATCACGCGAAGCGGAAAGCGTTTGTACCGATAAACTGTTGCTCAATACTTTGTTAAACATGGGTTCAATAATCTCTGTAAAATCTTTCACTTTTTGTTCCGGCGGAATAACCATGTCAAGAGACGAAAAAGTTTCGGTAGTAATCGCGTCAAAAACTGCGCCGGTGGCTCTCTTCAAAAATGTTTCCAATAAATCTTTGGTTGCTAAATATACAAAGAGGTTTGATGTGTCCTTTCCGACAAGCGCATAACACGATTGGTTCATTGCCATATCGCGAGAAGCCAGCGCACACTTTCCAACCGTGCCGCGTGCGGTAATAAAAACGGTATTTTTCGGATACATTCGGCTGTTACAGTCATCAAACCCTTCTTTTGTTATCGTTTTTTCAGTACCCAAACAGTATACATCGTCTCTTGCATCTTTCGGTGTAAAAAACGGAATATCGCCATTCCAGTATTTTGGAACATCTGTTTTTGGCGTTCCTCCACCTAAAATGGAAGAAACATCGGTAAATCTTCCCACACTCCACCCCGCCGGTATTTCTCCCAACTCGCTATCTACCATTTTTCCGCCGAACGTTTTGTACGGCTTCCCGTCGGCATTCGGAAAATTGAAATTCACAAACCACTCCTTAAACATCGCCTGCGCGATGGCTTCCAGTGTCTTGTTTTCCTCCCGCAAAAGTTCAATTTTGCCGTCAAGCGAAGAAAGCACCGCGGCGATGGCGCGTTGTTCGGGGATGGACGGGGTGTTCCATTCTGTATTTGCTAAATAACCCCAATCAGCTCGTGGCATATGTGTTCCTGTATTTGCTCCCATTGTTTTATCAACCAGGACTGGATTTGCCATAAAATAGAAAAGGAATTTCTGGTCAAAACCCTCATTAGCGCGTAATACCCAAATATCAGTAGAGCAAACACCGTCAAAATTAGGAACAACCACCTTCCGAAAGTATGGGCGCAATTTACCAAATAAAACATCGCCAGCACAAAAACGAAACTTATTACTTTCAAGGGCAATAGATCGTCCAACTCCGTTCAGGGTAAGTTCCTTTTCAGTAATATGTTCAAGTCCAATATAGTTTGTATCTTCGTCGCCCGGTTTCCATGCATCCTTAACAAGACTCGCCACTTCTCCCAGTGTCGTTTCTTTCCATCCGTTTGGAATTGTTTTTGTGTCGGTATTAGTCATAACCTTATTATTTTCCTCCTCTCTGTTTTATCCCCATACTACCCTTGACATATAATACAGCTGGGTATATTATGTAAGAGTCTTTTGGTTAGCAATAACTGAAAGGGTTATACATCCCGGGGCTACCCTCTTAATTGAGGGTAGTTTTGTTTTTGCCGTCCCCGCCGCTTTTGTATTGTGTTTGTGTTTCTTTCATAATTTTAACAAACATTCTGACAGTCAATTTTTGTCGGCAGAAACTTGCTCATCAGTTTATAAATGTTCGGCTGTGATTTGTACTCGTTCGTTAATCTTCCCGCTAAAATCGCGGTTGAAATCCCTTCTTCTTTTGCAGTTTCTTCGACGGCTTTCTCCAAACTGCCGGATGTCATGCGTTGTATAAATTTGTTGTGCGTGTTTTTGAAATCGGGAATGAGCCATTTTTGAGCGAAAGTGTCGGCTTCCTTTTCAATGTCCGAGGTTGTAGCGTGTTCCATATCAACAAAAACTTCCTTTTTGCTGTGCAATAAAACATGCCCCAATTCATGGAAGAGATTAAACCAAAAATTTCCTTCATTTCTTTTTGAGGTATTAAGCATCAACAAAACTTTATCTTTTGCAACCCAGCTGCACGCGCCTTGAACATGCGTGTTTTTCATTTTCGGCGCATATGCCGCCGCCACGCCGCAAACGGCAAGCAGCTTCTCAATTTTAGGCAAGTATTCTTCCGGTTCTTTAAGAGACAAGCTTCTTAATTCTTGGAGCATTGCTTTCAGTTTGTCTTCGCTAAACGGAGCGGTTTCAACCTTTTGCGCTTTGTTTTTTCCTATGCGCAACCATGCCGCGAGGGTGTAGGGGTTGAGATTATCGCGTTCATATTTCCGAAATGCAAACTGCATTGTTTTATGTTCTACATACGCAAGCGAGTCAACGCCAAAGAATTTTTGAAGTTCGGAAGTAATTTCGCCGAATGTTTTCTGTGTCCACTTCAAACCGGAAGCACAGCCGATAAGAGAAAGCTCCTTGTAGGTTTCCTTAAAACGGGGTAGAAAATTCTCCCCCTCAATTGTCAATCGAGCCGTTTCCTCAATCCGTGCTTTGTCGGCTTCGTATGATTTTTGAAGATTGATCCAGTAGTCGGGAGAAATAGGAAAAACTTTGCTTAATTTGTAAGCCGTGGAACTGGTAATCGGGTTCTTGCCTTTGACAATCTCGTTAATGACTTTCTTGGAAATTCCAATCCTTTCCGAAAGTTCCGCCTGAGACAAGGAGTACTCTTCGAGAGTTTCTTCGAGAAACTCCCCCGGATGAATAGCTGTCGGCGATACCCAGCCGATGATTTCTTTTGTTTGTGTTGTTGTCATCGTATTTTTTTAGTGGTAATCCTCCACATCTATTATTTCTAATTCAATTATCGTTTCTTCAATGTATTTTCCGGCGTCTGTCTTTTTATACTCGCCTCGTGGTATGCAAATGAGCCGCTTACCGTTTCCTTTTTTCTCCAAATCAAGAGCGAAACAACCTTCATATTTTTTCCCTTCCAAAAAATGCGCCCTGCCGCTATTTGCCGGTCGGAGATCCGGAAAAAAAGCGGCACTGTCAATGCTTTTCATTCTTCGTGCCGTAATAGGGTTGCTTTTGGCATATTGAAGGACTTTTTGTTGTAACTTCTCTCGTTTCCAGTATATCTTCATAGTAGCAGAGTTTACCCATAAATGCAATAATCATTAACGTATTACGTTAATGATTATTATATACTATTTCTTTTCATATCTCAAACCCAACCTTTTTCAGCTGTGCCTTTATCTCATCATTCAGTCGCGCCTCGTCCGCCATCTGTGTTTTGAGTGTGTCGGTGAGCTTTCCCATCTTCTCCGCAAAGGGTATGCCGTCGTCTATTTCATCGGCAATTCCCACATATCTCCCGGGCGTGAGCACATAATTGTTCTTTTGGATTTCTGGGAGTAATGCCGATTTACAAAAACCTTTCGCATCTTCGTACTTGCTCTCTTTGCTTCGCCAGTCGTGATAGGTGTTCGCAATTTTATGTACATCTTCTTCGGTAAATTCGCGATGCGTTCGGTCTGCCATGTATCCTGTTTCGGACGCATCAATAAAAAGTACTTCGCCGGTGCGTTTCCGGTCGCCATTGCCAAGTCGTTTGCGGGAGATGAACCAAATGCAAGCCGGAATGCCGGTGTTGTAGAAAAGTTGTTTTGGAAGCGCGACGATGCAGTCCACGAGGTCGGCGTCAATAATTTTCCGGCGTATCTCTCCTTCTCCGGAAGAATTGGAGGAAAGCGAGCCATTCGCCAGTACCATTGCCATCACGCCTTTTGGAGCCAGATGATAAATCATGTGTTGCATCCACGCGTAGTTCGCGTTGCCGTCCGGCGGCAAGCCGTATTTCCACCGCGGGTCGCTTTTGAGAATGTTTTGACCCCAATCGCTTTGGTTAAACGGCGGATTTGCAAGAATGTAGTCCGCTTTCAGGTCGAGATGCGAGTCCTTCAAAAAAGACCCTTCGTTGTTCCACGCTACCTGCGAGCCGTCTATTCCGCGAATAGCAAGATTCATCCGGCACAAACGATAGGTCGTGTGATTGCTTTCCTGTCCGAAAAGCGAGATGTCGTCTATGCGCCCGCGATGCGCGAGGACGAATTTCTCGCTCATGACGAACATTCCGCCCGAACCGCACGCCGGGTCATACACGCGTCCGGACAACGGCTGTATCATTTCTACCATAATCTCAACAATGCTTCGTGGCGTGTAGAATTGCCCGCCTTTTTTGCCTTCTGCCGAGGCAAATTCACCGAGGAAGTATTCGTATACTCTCCCGAGAATATCTTTTGATTTTGCGGCTTCATCGCCGAGCGCAATGTCTCCCACAAGATCAATGAGACTTCCGAGTGAGAGTTTATCCAAATTCGGTTTTGCGTATTCTTTGGGAAGTATGCCTCGGAGTGTCGGATTGGCTTTTTCTATCGCTTCCATCGCCGCGTCTAAATCCTTACCGATGCTTGGCTGTTTCGCGCGAGCGTGCAAATATGTCCAGCGTGCGATTTCAGGAACCCAGAAAACATTCTGTGCGCGATATTCATCGGAGTCCTCCGGGTCGGCGCCTTCGTTTTCGCCCTCGCCTTTCTGTAATTTCCGGTGAAGGACTTCAAACGAGTCCGAGATGTATTTCAAAAAAATAAGACCGAGGACAATGTGCTTGTATTCGGCGGCATCTATGTTTTTGCGGAGCTTGTCGGCGGCTAAAAAAAGCTGCGCTTCAAACCGCCCATTTCCTTCGTTTGTATTCCTCGCTGATTTTTTCTGTTTTTCCATAGGGAACGAGTGTGAATTTTATTTCACTTTACCATATTTTTAGCGGTATTTCAAAGCGAATTTTAAGAACCTCCTACTGCACATAAGAATCGGGAAACAGCCGCCCGAAAATTTCAATAAACGTTTTATCAATGACGGTCTCCACTTCCCTGTCGGGCAAACCCTTTACTCGCTCAAATAAAACAAGGTGTAAAAATTCGTGAAGCAGGGTTTGAATCATGAATTCGGCGGTGCCTTTTGTTATGTTCAAGTACACGATATCGGGTGTGTGATAATATCCGTACGGTCCGTAAAACGTCAGAGCACAGGTGTACGATGGAAGGATGGATAATTTTTCGCGGATGAGATATTCGGACAAAGCCGTGTTTATCTCCGCTTCGTGCGCTTCCCAGTACTCTTGGAGTTGCTTCAAGACATCGCCGAGGCGGAACTGCTCCGTGTCGCGGGCAATTTGCGCTTGTATGGCATCAGTGTTTTTCAGATCATCCTCCGTAAAAGGAAAATAATGATACATTCCCGAACTTTTCAGGTCTGGCAAAAATTCACGGACAATTTCGATGCTCTCTTGTATTTTATCCGTATTAAAAACGAAATTGAGTTTCATACTATTTTCCCACAACCGCCATCCACCGCAACTGAATATCCGTATTTTTTTCTGGCCACCACGACTCTTCGTCGAGCTCGTAATCGAACCACAGACGCATGAAAATAATTTTTTGAAGTTTTATGATTTTTCCCTCATCTGGCTCGGCAAGAAATATGTGGTCTTTCGTCACTTTCTCCACAACGCTGAAATGTCCGATGTATCCCTTGAGCATCCACGAAACAACAATGACTGCATCTTTCGTGTTCCTCGCCTGCAGTTCTTCCCAGGTAACGGTATTTTTCTCTTCGGTTTTGAATCCGAGTTTTTGAAATGTCTCCACGAGGTCTTTGTTGTACATTCCCCCTCTTTTCTTATACCCTGAAACTTCGGCTATTTTTTTCATGCTCATGGGGACATTAAAATAGTTCGCCGCCATTTTAACGCTGGTTGGTCCGCACGCGCTGCTATCTCCTTGTTTGAGTGGATGGATTTTCATGAGCTTAATTATATCCAAATAATTCAAAAACGGACATACAGACAAATTGTGCCAAATAGCGACAAATGAAGTTTATTTTCCGATAAATAGTGGTATAATATTCGATTGACTTTATTACTTCACCACTATACCTTAATTAGCGCAAAAAATAAACCGCCTCGCAACAAGTATGCGAGGCGGTTTACTGACGAGTGTTTTATATCCCCAATTTCCCCAAGCGTGCCATCTCTTTTTTAATCATCTCTTTTTTGGCATCAGGCATCGTCTTAAGCGGTCCGATGCGGGAGACGCGGATTGGTGCGAAACCGGCGAAGCCGAGCGTGGCTTGTTTTATTTCGTTTGAAGTATTGCCAAACAGAAGCTCAGCGATAAGAGGATGGTTATCCATGGTGATGACAACGCGAGCGCTTCTGCCTTTCAGAAGCCTCTCCCACCAAAATTTTCCTTTTGTGAACTTAAATGCAAAACCCGGAATGAACATGCGGTCGAACATGCCTTTCAGAAGCGCGGGCATCGCTCCCCACCAGTTCGGGTACACGAGATAAAAATGTTCGCACCATTTCATGTTTTCTTGAATGAGCAAGAGGTCGGGCTCGAGTGCTTGAATGACTTTATAGCCCTTATGGAGAATGGGGTCAAAATCGAGTTCGCCAAGATTGATGCGTTTCACTTCATGCCCTGCAAGCCTTGCCCCCTCTTCGTACGCCGAGGCAAGCGCGCCTGATATTGAGTCCGCATCTGGGTGTCCAACGAGAATAAAAATTTTCTTTTTTTTCATCGTGTTGTTTTTTGTTTACGTGATATGTACACAGTGTAACAATAAAAACGCGAGCGTACAATTTCCACTATGCAATCATCATCGCTAATAAAATTGCGATGGTCCCGAAAATCGTAAGTGCGATGGACGCCGGCATCATGTGGCGCTTGTTGTCGCGCATTGAAAAAGTAATCACGGAGAGCGTTGCCGCAAGAATCGGTATGAGCACAAATGAAAGGAAGACGTACTCTCTCGACTGCGCAAAAAATGTTTGGAGCCAGACGTTCGTACTTGGAGGCGCGAGTTTCGCAAATCGTGCAACCGTGTCCGGATGAATATAATAGAGTACGCCGAAAAACCACGCCACTCCGTAGGACAAAAGCGCGAGCAAAGATGACCGGCGCAGAAACAAGAGCGGAGCGTCTTTTTTTACGACTGTCATAACAAAAGCGTACGAGGCGCAAATGCCGAGCGTCCAGAGCATGATATATATGGTAAGCAAAGCTATATTCATGGTTTTGGTTGAGGTGGTGAAAACGGGGGTCTGTCGGAAGCGCGGCGACCGACCGCGCCGAATTTCTTTCTGATGGCATCAAGGATAAATCCGCCGACAATCACGGAAAGAATATAGAAGAGCATGATTTCAACATAAGAGAGCTTCGTTGAATTTGTGAGAAACACGCCGATAATAAGGGCGGCATACCAGGAAATAAATGAAAATGCGCTTCCGAGCCAGAGGGATATCTTGTGCATCTGAAGCAAAATGGCATTGACGGCGATAATGGACACGACGGTCAGCTTCGCCCATAAGACCGGGTTGTAAAGTTTGAAAAACTGCCCGTGCGCGATATAGAGGATGACGAAACCGAATCCGGTGAAAAGCGAGAGAACGAGCCCGACACGCACCACCCGATATACGATTTTCAAAAAGCTCGACTCCGTGGGATCAACAACGCCATCCATGAGCGACTTCGTGAGAAAAATCTCAATGAACGTCGCACCCCCGACGCCGAGAGCGGCGCCGATCAAGTGCACAATGATGAGCCAGAGATATATGTCCATAATGCTATTTTTGCATCGCTTTTTGTATATCGCCCTGATACTTCCGCATGACCTCCATCGCCGCCGCCGTCTCGCTCTTCCCTTCTTTGGTTTTCTGCTGTATCTCTTTCCCTATCTTTTCAAACAATTCCGGATTTTCAGTAATGACTTTTACAATCTGCTCCCGCTGTTCTTCCGGTATGCCTTTCAGCTTCGATTCGATCATTTTTTTAACGAAAAAATCTTTAATGCCCATGTGTTTCTACTTCTTATCTGATATGTTTCTTATTGTACCAAATGAGCGATTTTTAACAACAACATGCGCACATACAAAAATCGGCGACATGTAGTCGCCGATATCCTTCACTTTCCGGGACGCTACCAACCAGCACCCCGTTCAACAGGAAAAGCCACTCCTTTTTTGTAAGCGACACGCGTAGTTGGCGCCTTGTTTCAAGTAACTGTTCTCGCCTCCCGCGCAAGTCGCACGTCTGTTTATGGAGAAAGTTGAGTTTTCTCTGAACTTCCTCCAATTCTAATTCTACACCGGCAAGCTCTTGTTTTTCAGACTCGCCTTGTTCTTTCTTTTTCGCAACCATGTCGTGCTCCTCAATTTTATGACTTGAAGTTTTAGTATATATTATAATATAACTCTTGTCAAGTTTCTCGGCGGTCGCAAAAACGGTAAGATACGAGCATGGCAGACCAAAACAAAAGCCTTTCTCCCCTCGCCGACCGGATGCGTCCGAAAAATCTCAATGAATTCTTCGGGCAGTCGGAGCTTGTCGGTCTCGGCACTTTTCTTGAAAAAGCCATCCGCGCGGACACTGTGCCTTCGCTTATTTTCTGGGGTCCGCCGGGGAGCGGCAAAACTACCCTCGCGCGGATCATCGCTCGCGAGACAAAGGCGAAATTCTTGGAACTCTCCGCCGTAGGGAGCGGCGTGAAAGAATTGCGCGCCGTTATTGAAGAAGCTCGCTTGAATCAAACCGCCGGGAAAAAGACGATACTTTTTATAGATGAAATTCATCGATGGAACAAGGCGCAACAGGACGCACTGCTGCCGCATGTCGAACACGGACTCGTCACGCTTATCGGCGCTACAACCGAGAATCCGAGCTTTGAGGTCATCTCCGCGCTCCTCTCCCGTGCGAGAGTATCCACGCTCAAAAAACTGACGGAAGAAAACATTCTTGCCATTCTCAAAACCGCACTCAAAAAAGAAAAAATAAAAGCTGATAAAGACGCCCTCGAACTTATCTCACGATTTTCAAACGGCGATGCGCGTGCGGCGCTGAACGCCCTGGAAGCGTGCGCTTCACAAGCCGAAAAAATAACCAAGCCGCTTGTACAGCAAGTACTCAAAACCTCGCGCTTTCTCTACGACAAAACCGGCGAAGAGCATTACCATATTATTTCCGCGCTCCACAAATCCATGCGCGGAGGAGACGCCGATGCCGCGCTCTATTGGCTCGGCAGAATGATTGAGGGCGGAGAGGAACCGCTCTACATTGCCCGCCGACTTATCCGCTTCGCTTCCGAAGATATCGGCATCGCAAACTCCCTCGCGCTTCCGCAAGCTGTCGCCGCTTACCAAGCGTGTCATTTTATCGGCATGCCCGAATGCGGAGTGAATCTCGCACAGGCGGTCGCGTACATGGCGAAATCAAAAAAATCGAATGCGCTGTATGCCGCATATCAAAACGTACAAACAGATATTCGCAATTCACCCAATGACCCCGTACCAATCCATATCAGAAACGCCCCGACCAAACTCATGAAGGAACTCGGCTACGGTAAAGAGTATAAGTACACGCCCGATTTCGAGAATCCGGAAGATGCCCGGCAAGAGTATTTACCGGAACGACTGAAAGGTAAAAAATATCTGCCGGATACTTAAATCCTACATTCCTTTGCAATTTGCGGCGGGAGTATACCCCGCCCCTTCTGCTTCTTCTTTTGTATCAAACCACACTTTGTTTTTCTGGCTTATGCTTTTTGCGCTGGAACACGTACTGAGGTGATATTTTGTACCGTTTTTCGAGGCAACATACTTGCCGGAAGTTTTTGTAGGGGCATTGGCAATTGTCGAAGTGGTCGCAAAAGGTGCAAAAACTCCGGCTGTCTGCCCTTTTGGAAATTCTATTTCAACCGACTTTTTCACCGTCTCAAGTCCGGAAAGCCACCCGAGCCCGAAAGACGCGCTTGCCACCAAAACAAGAACAACCGTCAGAAAAGCCCCTCTTTGGGTCGGATTTTCAAAATCAAAGCCGCCTTTGACCGACACCTTGATTTTTTCCGTCTTTTCTTTTATACTGTTCTTTATATTGGAAAACATATTAATAGGCTAATTATACGGAAATATGGCACATAGGAAAGCGGGCGGTTCTGCAAAAAACCTGACGGATTCAAAACCGAAATACCTTGGCACCAAGCTCTACGCCGGAGAAAAGGCGCAAAGCGGCGCGGTTATCATACGCCAACGAGGTACAAAGATTCTCCCGGGCAAAAACGTCGGCACGGGAAGAGATCATACTCTTTTTGCCCTCAAAGATGGCATCGTCAAATTCGGCACCAAACGAAAAACAAATTTCAACGGCAAAGTTGCTGTGAAAAAGATCGTTCACGTGATAGCGAAGTAAAAATGAAAGCGGTCGCATTGCGCGACCGCTTTTGTGTTATCTTAAAACTATTTGCTTACTTTACCTTACTTACTCTCGGCGCTACGCGATTTCCGGCGTTGCCGATATTTGTTTTTTTGCCTTCCGTGTACCCAAGATACGGCGCTTGTCCTCCCCCGCCTTTTTGTCCGGCAGCCGCTGGTCCCGAGAGCTTTGAAAAATCAATCTTCACGCTCGAGGGATGACGCCTTATGTATTCGGTACGCGCCGCCGTTAAGGCGGAGAGTTTCGCGACAACCGCGCCGGGCATGGCATCACCAAAGACGACTATCATGTCTTTTACAACTTCAGGCACGATCTCGCGCCCTTGCCAAGAAACCAAGCCGAGGAGCGCCATTGCAGCTTTTTCCCGGTACTCTACTTTTATGTCCGGGAAAAGCTTAAGCGCTTCGCGAATTGCTGTGATGGCAATTTGCACCGCTTCGTCGCAGTACTTGCAATGTTTATCGGCGAGTATTGCATTGATTCGCCCTTGAGCTTGGTTCAGGGTTTGAAAAAATCTCCTTGTGAGAGTTTCGGTTTCACTCATCTCTTATCGCCGGTGTTTACCGACGCCTCATGTGTTTCGCTCCCGCAAGAATACTCAAAAAATCCTTATTGTTCTTGCAAAAGCGGAATAATATGCCGAAGAGTTCCTCTCTTCGACGGTATTGTTAAGGAATTTTACCGTTTATTATCTTATCATGCTGAAGATTATCTGTCAAGCACTTTTCGGACATCTACAAGCCCCAGTACAAGCGCGTCAATGTCTTCTTTCGCGGTGTAGAAATAAAAACTTGCCCGGTTGAGAGCGGTTACGCCGAGCGCTTTCAGGAGCGGCTGTGCGCAATGGTGCCCGCCGCGCGTTGCGATATTATTGCGCGAGAGTATTTCTCCGACATCGTGCGGGTGGATTCCCTCGACAGTGAATGAAACCACGCCTGCGTTTTTCTTCGGGTCTTGTACCGAATACAATTTCACGCCGGAGACCGCCCCGAGTTTTGAAAAAGCGTAAGCGGCGAGGTCTTCGGAATGGGCTTGTATCTTTTCGAGTCCGATGGCGCTCAAATACTTGCACGCCGCGCCGAGCCCTATCGCTCCGCCGATATTCGGCGTCCCCGCTTCGAACTTATGCGGTATCGGAGAGAAGCGCACATCGTCTTGCGTGACTTCTTCTACTGTCCCTCCGCCATAAAATCCCGGTTCCAGTTTTTCAAGAATCCCCTCTCTGCCATAGAGCACGCCCGTCCCAATCGGTCCGCACATTTTATGTCCCGCAAAAAAGAGGAAATCGCAGTCAATCTGTTTTACATCTACGGGAACATGCCCGACTCCTTGCGTCGCGTCCACGAGAGAGTACGCGCCGAATTTGCGGGCGAGAGCGCACAAGCGCGCCATATCGTTTATCGTTCCCGTCACATTAGACACGCCGACGAAGGCGACGAGTTTCGTTTTTTCATTCATAAGTTTTTCCGCCGCCCCATAATCAAGCTCGAGGTTTCCATCTACTGGAATGATCCGGAGGGTAAGTTTTTTTCGTTTCGCAAGTTTCTGAAGCGGAATGAAAAGCGAATGGTGTTCCATGATGGTCGTCACGATCTCGTCCCCTTGCGAGAAAATATCCGAATGTTCAAGTGCAAAGACAATCAGGTTCGCGGACGCGGTCGCCCCGCCGGTAAAAATGACTTCGCGGACATTCGCTCCGATGAATTTTGCGACTTCCTTCCGCGCATCTTCGTACTCGCTCTCCGCACGCGCGCTTATCGAGTACTGCCCGCGGCGGGAGTTCGCGCGATAGCTCCGATAATATTCGTCCATCACGGATAAAACCGCCTCCGGGGTTTGCGAGGTAGATGAACTGTCCAGATAGACGAGTTCCGGATTATTTTCGAATATGGGGAAATTGTGTTTATATGATTTCATAAATAGTTGAACTTAATTTTTTTCGAATAAGCGAGAGGATGGCATCGTCGCCGATTTCGTGAGATAAAAATCCTTCAAAAAGCATCGCCTGCGCCCGATACGGCGGAATGCCGCGGAGCGATGAATAGAAGAAATCCTGATCTTTTAAGTGACTGATGGAAAGCGCGTGAGACGACGATACTTCCCGGCTTCGAATATCAAGCGACGGTATCGCGTCTATTTCGGCGCCCGATGATGCTATTAAAAATTTTCCCGCCTGCGTCCCTCGCGACCCGGGACACTGCTCTCCAATATCAACCAGCCCGCGATAAATGACCTTCCCGCCGCCGCCCGCGATGCCGCGTGCAAAGATACGGGATGTTGTGTGCGGAGCCTTATGGTGCGAAGCGTTATAAAAATCAAAATTCTGATTGCCCGCAAGCGTGATATTTCGAATCTCGGATTCTGCGCCTTCTCCCAAAAGAAAATCCTCAATGTCAGACTTCACGAAACCCCCGCCGAAATGCGCATCGAGCCACGAGACTTTGCCGCCGCGCGCGATGCCGGAAAATTTATTCAAAAAAAGAGCACTCTCATGCGATAAGTTTTGCGAGCTTAAAATTTCCACACTTGCCCCTTCTTCCGCAACAACATACATCGTGCGCGCGAAGAGAGGAGTCTCTCCGCGAAGCGCATCAATGATACGAAGGGATGAGCCGGTTTTCGCGATTACGAGAATAAAATCAGCTCCGGATTTCTCAATAATACTTTCAAAAGAAAATGAAGTTTTCATGTCTTCGTTCACAACGATCACAAGCCCTGAAGTAAACCCCGCAAGCGCGGCGGCGAAATAATAATTTTTGAGAACCGGAAAACTTTCAGGCGTGCAATATTTTTCAAGCGAGGTTAAGCCTCGCTTATTTTGCATGGCTTCTTCCCAAGGAATTACCTGTACGCCATCTGTCTGTGTAAACTCATAACGCACCGCATTGGTTTCAAAATCGGTACTTTGCACATTTCCGGCGGACAGAATTGAGGGGCTGCCAAAAATCCCCAAGCCATAGCGGAGTTCATGCCGCGGCAGATGACCCGCCTCTTTCAGAGCCTCAAGCCGCATTTTTCGGATAAAAGCCGGTTCATTCAAATTTTCTGATATTTTTTCGATCATTGACATTTGTACGGCTATACTATACTGTATTGGCTGGATTGTAAACCTATAAACGAGGTGTGAAATGCTGACTGAAAATGAAGAAAAAATGTTAATCTTGATTTTCTTGGAAGAAGGATCAGCGAGTGTAAAAACCGCCCGAAAAGTATTTGGGTGGAGCGATGAAGTGTTAAATGAAACCAGAAAGTCTTTGGTTTCAAAAGAACTCATGCACGACCTTACACCGGATCTTCAATTTGGTAAAAATGGGCGCACAGAAGCCTTAAGAATTCAAATGAGGATCTCGTTCCCTGTCAAAGAAAGCAGGTGTGAAAGAAAAAGAGTATCGCCGTACGACACAAACGCTGTCGCTCATCATGTGAGAGAAAGCTTAAAAAGATCGTAAGGAAGTATCGGTGGCAGTACCGGTACTATGCAGCCCGAGCGCCAACCGCGCCCGAGCTGTTTTTCTTTCTCCTCCTCGTACCAACTCGTACCAAAAACCCCATGTAGTCAAAACCTTGCATATGCAAGGTTTTGACTACATGGAGCCTGACAGTTTTTGTCTCTTATTTCATGATTCATGTTTTGTGTTCCATGCACGCTACCCAATGCTTCCATCCATTTCAAGCTCAATAAGTTTATTCAACTCCACCGCATATTCAAATGGCAGGGCTTTTACGATAGGGTCAACGAAACCCGCGACGATGAGCCGTTCGGCTTCGTTCTCCGGTATGCCACGGCTTTGAAGGTAAAAGATTTCCGCGTCCCCTATTCTGCCGACTTTGGCTTCATGGGAAATTTCCACCTTGCTGTTTTCATTCTTGATGGACGGATACGTGTTTGATTCAGATTCCGTATCAAGGATAAGCGCATCGCAAACCACGGATGAGCGCGTATTCGCGGCACGCTTTGAGACTTTTACCAGACCGCGGTAGTTTGAAATACCGCCGTCTTTTGAAATGCTTTTTGAGCGAATAGTCGAAACGGTATTCGGCGCGAGATGCACCACTTTTGAACCGGTATCCTGTACCTGCCCGGCTCCCGCGAACACAATTCCGAGGCTGTCCGCTTTTGCGCGTTCGCCGAGAAGTACCGATGACGGATAGAGCATAGTGACCGCCGAACCGAGATTGCCGTTCACCCACTGCACTTCGCCGTCTTCAAAAACGAGCGCTTTTTTGGTATTGAGGTTATATGTATTCTTCGACCAGTTTTCGATGGAGAGATATTTAATACGCGCGCCTTTGTGCACCCAGAGCTCCACGCATCCGGCGTGAAGCGAGGAGGAATTGTACCGCGGTGCAGAGCATCCTTCGATATACTCCACCGACGAACCCTCATCTGCAATGATAAGCGTGTGTTCAAATTGTGCGGAGGACTCGCGATTCATGCGAAAGTACGCCTGCAAAGGAAGCGCCACTTTCACGCCTTTCGGAACATAAATAAACGTCCCGCCGCTCCAAACCGCGCCGTGCAGCATGGTAAATTTGTGGTCGCTCGCCGGCACGCAATCGGTCATGAAATACTTCTGTACAAGTTCGGGATATTTTACAAGCGCCACGTCCATGTTCTCGAATATCACACCCTTGTCTGCAAGCTCTTTTTTGATGCTGTGATACACGACGCCGGAATCATACTGCGCGCCGACACCGCCCAAGTATTCACGCTCCGCCTTCGGAATGCCGAGCTTCTCAAACGTATCCGTGATCTCTTTCGGGAGCTCCTTCCAGTCGGTTTTTTCCGCCACTTCCGGCGAAATGTAATAGCTCATATTCTCAAGGTCGAGCGAGGAAAGGTCGGGACCCCAATTTGGCATCAGTTTTTCGTGGTACATCAAAAGAGCCGCAAGGCGCTTCTCAAGCATCCATGCGGGTTCTTTTTTGTCGGTGCTGATTTGACGGACGAGCGCTTCTGTCGGAGTTACGTTTGACACAAAAGACATAATATAGTATTTCTACAAAAATGTAAATATCGCCCCGGCATATGCCGGGGCGATCGTTCTTATGGTGCAAGAAGCTCTACGATAAAATTGTACATAAATTGAATCGTTTTACCCTCGGGATCTTTCGCGGGCACGATTTCAGATACGTCTATTCCGCCGATATTCGGGCAGGTTTTTAGGTGACGAGCAAGCGCATATGCTGTTTTTTCCGAAATGCCGGGATTGCTTGGCAAATGAACCCCCGGAGCAACGGAAATGTCGAATGCATCCGCATCGATTGAGAGCGCGATGGCCTCAACGTTTTTGCTCAACTCCGTAACGGCGGCGCACATTCGCGAAAAACCTTCATCGGTTTTAACTTCTTTTTGAGGGAAAAACCGGATCTTATGCTTTAAGAAAAACTCCATCTCCGCAGGCTCCCAGCTATTGGCGCCGATATGTATAATATTTTGCGGATACACTTTCTGAAGAAACTCACCGCCTATACTCGTAAGCTTCTCACTGCCATGTCCGGAGAGAATCGCAAGCGGCATGCCATGGATATGCTTGGAATCACTTGTTTCCAACGTATGAGCGTCCAAGTGAGCGTCAATCCAAATAAGCCCGAGTTTGCGCGCACCTCCAAGATATGCCGTTTGCGCCGCAATGGAGCCGATAGCAGTCGTGTGATCGCCGCCAAAAACAAGAGGACACTTCCCAAGCCTCAAAAAACCTAGTGCTTGCAAATACAGATTTCTTTGCGTATAGAATACCCCCTTTTCATAATTGGTTGTTTCGCCGCCGGGTTTTATGCCTTCCGGGACGACATCAAACCAGCCCAGGTTTTTAATCCCTTTTGCACGTAATTTCTCATCCAGCTGAAATTTTTTGAACGCCTCCGGTGCGGTCTCCGTTCCCATTTTTCCGGCACCGTACCACGTCGGCACGGCAAGCAACACAAACGTCCGGTCGCACATCTTCACAAATGGATTCTTAAGCGGTTCCACAAACACCCCCTTTTCGATAAAAAGAAAACCTGACGTAATCCTATCGGCCGCGGTCGGAAAAGTCCACCACCTTCTTCATATATGCCAGCCAGAAGTTCCGCTTGTAACTTTGGTTCTTGAATCTCGTATAGCTCGTCTTTTTTTCAAGGCGCAAAATATGAAAATACTTTGAGTATATGCTCCGGAAATCCTGTTCACTGAAAACTCTTTCCGTAAGACCCATGTGAGTATTGATGTAGGTATCCGGTTCCGGACCGGGACTTTTTTTGAGAAGCGCCTTCGCGTTTTGATCGCCGTCTTTGCAGAGCGTTTTGACGAAAAAATATCCGCCGAGTTTCAGAACGCGATGCGTTTCGGCAAGATATATTTCCCTCTCCTTTTCATTCAAAGAATTCGACGAGGTAACATCAAGAATGAGGTCGAACGTACTATCGCCGAATGGATATTTCGCGCCGATGTCGTGATAAAAATACTCCGCCGCAACCCCCGAACTTTTCGCGCGAGCGCGGGCAAGTTCGATCGCCGTGCCGGAGATCTCAAAACCCGTCACCGTATTTCCGAGTTCCGCCAAATAATTCGCATTCCGTCCCGTCCCGCACCCGAGATCAAGCACACGAAGCCCCTCCAAAGTAACCCCTTCTTCTTTTTTTAAAAATGTAAAAAACCTCAAGGTATCGTTTTGAGGTTTTCCACCCTTCGTGACCAATTGAGGATTGCGATATTCCCGTTCCCAAACAATGTCCTGCATAAAATTTGACTTTTATAAAAATTTGAGATACCGTTACAATTGAAATTGTTCTGTATAACCAAGAAAAGGGTGAAAAGATGAAAGCATTGGCGTTACTTTTTTTAGTGCAACTTATCGGGGGTTTCTTTATGATACTGGCGATAGACTTATTCCAAAACAAAGAAAATTCGTTATGGATGCAAATTAAAAAATAAGTGGATAACCAGGAAAACCAAATAAAGAACAAGCAAATACCCACAATCCCGCCCCCAGCGGGATTGTTTTTTACTCGCCAAATGTGAAAGTTTTAATACCCCTGCAGTTTGTCCGACCCCGGATGCTGACGTATCTTTTCATGCGCTTTCGCCTCAATCTGCCGGATGCGTTCGCGGGTAACGCCGAATTCTTTTCCGACTTCTTCCAGCGTATGCGTGATGCCGTCCACAAGTCCGTGGCGCATTTCCAAGATCTTGCGCTCTTTCGGAGAAAGGTCGTCCAAAATGAGATTGACTTGGTCTGCGAGGATCCTTCTCGAAACTTCCATGTCCGGCGCAAGAATTTTGTCATCCGCGATGAACTCGCCGAGCGTGGATTTGTCGTCCTCGTCGCCTATCGGTTTTTCGAGAGAAACCGTATCCTGGACGATGTTTTCGATGTTGTGGATTTTTTCGACTTCCACGCCCATTTCCGTTGCAATCTCGGAAGCAAGTGGGTCGCGCCCGAGGTCTTGAGAGAGCCTGCGCGACACCTGCTTGTATTTGGCGATCGTCTCCACCATATGGACGGGAATGCGGATAGTTCGGGACTGGTCCGCAAGCGCACGGGTGATCGCCTGCCTGATCCACCATGTGGCATACGTTGAAAACTTGTACCCTTTCGCCCACTCGAATTTTTCAACCGCTTTAAACAACCCGAGGTTGCCTTCCTGAATGAGGTCAAGAAGCGTGAGATCGGGACTTCGTCCGACGTATTTTTTTGCGATGGATACGACAAGGCGGAGGTTTGCTTTTGCAAGAAGGTTCTTCGCTTCATTGTCACCCGCTTCGATCCGCTGCGCGAGAGTTCTTTCTTCCGAAGCGGAGAGGAGCGGATACTGACCGATCTCGCGCAAATACATTTGAATGGAGTCCTTCGACGCGCTATTGCCGGCGGAGTATTTTTTGAGCACCGTGTCGGTATCTTCCAGCAGTCCGCCGCTTTCAAGTACGTCTATGCCGACCTTGGCTAACTTGTCGTAGAGCTCGTCCAAAAAGAGGATATTGTCTTCGATGTGCGGGAATTCGCGGAGTATCTCATCGTACGTCACGAAACCGCGCTCCCGTCCTTTTTGGATCAGCACTTCGTCTTTTCCTGTCCAGTCGGCAATGGGCGTTTTTTCACGCGGAGGTGCTGTCTTTTTAACAACCTTGACCGCTGTTGCTTTTTTAAGAGGAGCTTTTTTGACTGCCGAAGTCTTGTGTACCGCCATTTTCGGCTTTTTTGGAATTGACTTCGCGGAATGTAACGGCTTTTTTTTCACGACTGGTTTTGCCGGTGATTTTTTTTGCTTTTTCTTTGCGATTTTTGTTGGTTTCGGCATAGAATGAGGTGATTATTTATGCTTGTAGTTATACCTTATTTCGCAATAAAACACAAACTTATCGTAAATTATTCAGCTTATTAAGCCTCATCATAAGTTCATTGAACTTCCGCTGAAGCAGCACTTCCTGTTCTCTGTCGCGAAGCGCTTCCGCACGTTTCATGTCCATGGCAACCTCTTCCGATAACTCTTTTACGATTTCTTTCTCGAAATCCGCAAAGAGATCTTCAACCTGCGACGCAAACGAATCCGCATCCCCGCAAAAACTTTCCGCCTCAAACATAAGCGCACGCTTTTCTTCTTCGGACAAAGAAGCCCGTTCTGATGCCATCTTCGCGTACCGTTCCAGCAACTCATCCGGCGGCACGCTCGGTTGCGCGACTGATTGCTGCCAAAAAATGACGCCGTTGATCGTGCGTTCCAGCCGTTCTCGACGAGAACGCGGTCCTTCCTTTTGTGTTTGTGGGGCAACCACCGTCTCCATCTCGCGATACACAAATTCTCCTTCTTCCTGTCGGAGCGCCGCCTTTTTCACTTCTTCTCTCACTGCGTCAGCAGGAACGCCGATACGTGCGGCGGTTATGTCGATAAAATGCTCGCGGTCTATCAGGCTTTCAATCCGCGCTATGAGAGGTATAACATTTTTTTCCGCTTCAAGTTTCAATTCTCTTTTCGACAGCTTTTCTTTGCCTTGCGCTTCCGCGGCATCAAGGAAAAATTCCACCACATGCCGATTCCGAGCAACCGCTTCCGTCCATTTTTCCGGAGATTCAAGAATGAAATCCGCGGGATCAACGCCAAAAGGAAGCAAAGCGGACCGCACGTCGAACCCGGCATGAAGAGCAAGGAGTGCCGTCCTTCTGGTCGCTTTAACCCCCGCTTCGTCGCCATCGAAAGCAAGGATGAGCTTGTCTGCGAATCGTTTTATATTTTCCAAATGATAGGGCGTGAATGCCGTACCGGAAACCGCAACGGTGTTTTTATTGCCCGCTTGATGTGCCATGATGAGATCCATTTGACCTTCGACGACCACGCATGCGCCTGTCTCTCTTATGGCATTCTTCGCTTTATCAAAACCATAGAGGATCTTTGATTTATTATAGAGCGGCGTTTCGGGGCTATTGATGTATTTCGCAGGGTCATCATTTCCAAAAATCCGCCCCGAAAAAGCGATGATACGCCCCGAACTGTCGGAAAGCGGAAACATGATTCGTGAGCGGAAACGATCGTAATAGCGCGAGTGTGATTCAGACTTGGTTGATCTGATGATCATGCCCGCCTTTTCTTGTTCTTCTTCCGTATATTTTTTACCGAGCAGATATTCACCGAGCGCATGCCACTCGGCGGGAGCAAAGCCGACTTCAAACTCATCAATGGTCGCGCCCGTAAGTCCGCGCTTTTGGAGATAGGCAAGCGCTTCCGGATTTTTCCGCAGCTCTTTCCTGAAAAAAAACGCCGCATCTGCGATAAGGGAATACATCCGCCCCTTCTCGGTGCGCTCTTCCGGAGTACCGCGTTCCAACACTACCCCCGCTTTGTCGGCAAGGGTTTTGAGCGCTCCGGAAAAATCCACTCCTTCAATCTCCTCGACAAAACTGAAAATATCCCCGCCTTTGTTGCACCCGAAACAATGCCACGTTTCGCGCGAAGGCGATACGTAAAAGCTCGGTGTTTTTTCATTATGAAAAGGACACCGCGCGCGATAATTTCCGCCCGCTTTCTCAAGCTTGATGTACGACGACACCACGGCCGCAATATCGAGTTTTTCTTTGATCTGTTCTACCGGGGAAGGCATTTTATCGAATTATATCACAAAAACAGCCCGCCGAAACTCTACCAGCTACGGGCTGTTTTTGTGGTTTTTTTACTGAAACAGTAGCTAAACCGTTTAAACCGCTGCTTCTTCAACAACCTCCTCCGTCTCTTCTTCGCCGCTGTCTTTTTGTTTCCGAGTGCGGAAACCGGTACCGACGGGGATAAGCCGGCCGATGAGAATGTTTTCTTTGAGTCCCGAGAGATCGTCTGAACCGCCTTTGATCGCGGCATCAATGAGGATTCGCGAGGTATTTTGGAACGAAGCGGCAGAGAGGAAGCTCCTCGTGGTGAGGGAAATTTCGGAGATACCGAGCACTACCATGTCCCCTCTCGCTTCTTTTCCGCCTATCGCCTTTACTCTCTCGTTCTCCTCATACAGATCAACATTTTCAATGGTTTGACCGATGTTAAATCTCGTGTCGCCGGAATCGCGGATGATTCTTCGCGAGAACATTTGGCGGATGACCACTTCCAAGTGTTTGCGGTCAATGGACGCTCCCTGGAGTTCGTAGACCTTGCTGATCTCAGAGATGATGTAGTTTTCAGCTTTTTCTTTTCCTCCATATTTGAATATCTCCGCAATGTCGCCGGAACCGTCGGTCAGAACATCGCCTTTTTCAACCTTATCGCCGCTCTTTACCAAAGTGACTCTTCGGAAATCGGTGGCGTATTCCATCTCGGCTTTTTTATCCTTTCCCTGCGGACCGTCGGCGAGGACTTTGATGATCGTTTCTTTTTCGCCCTGCTTCGCTTCCATGACCACGCCGTCTGTTTTTGAAATAATGGCATTGCTCCTGATACTTCGGCGTTCAAATATCTCTTCAACGCGAGGCAAACCGGCGGTAATGTCTCCTCCCGCCTGTGCGATGCCGCCGGCGTGGAAAGTTCTCATGGTCAGCTGCGTACCCGGCTCGCCGATAGCTTGTGCGGCGACGACCCCGACCGCCTCGCCCAAAAGAACAAGCTTATTGCGTCCCAGGTCGAGTCCGTAGCATTGCTGGCACATGCCGTAAACGGATTTACAGGTCAGAGCGGATCGCACGAAGACTTCCTGTACTCCCGCTTCTTCAATCTTTTTCGCGTCCGCTTTCGTCAACAGATATTTTTTCTTGAAGAGCGTCTCGCCATTTTGGGAAACTACGTCTCGTGCAAGCGTTCGGCCGCGCAGGTGTTTGGAGATCGGAATCTCGAGTCCGTGGATATTCTGCTTGCTTATCGGTATACCATTCTTTTCGCCGCAGTCTTCCTCGCTGATCACAACGCTATCCGCAACGTACACGAGTCGGCGAGTAAGGTACCCCGCTTTTGCCGTATTGAGCGCGGTGTCAGTGAGTCCTTTTCGGGAACCGTGAGTCGAAATGAAGTATTCCAGGGGGGAGAGTCCTTCTTTGTTCGACGGCTTCACGGGGAAGTCAATGGTTTTGCCGGTCGTGCTGACGATGAGACCTTTGATCCCGACCATCTGAACGATCTGAGAAATGGAACCTCGCGCGCCGGAGTGCACCATGTCGTACACGGAACCGTGCTTCTCAAGCGTCTCAGGAATGATTTTTTCGATCTCATTGATCGCCCCTTGCCAGACTTCGATTGTCTTTCGGTATCGTTCTGTTTCAGAGAGAAGTCCTTCTGCGAAATGCGAGCTGACATCGTCTGCCTCTGTTTGGTATTTCTTGATGATTTCTTTCTTTCCAGCCGGAACTTTCACATCATCAATTCCCCAGGTAATACCGGACTTCGTGACATATTTGAAGCCAAATGCTTTTACTTTATCCAAAATGTCCGGCGTTCCTTCGATGCCGTACGTTGCAACAATGTCGTCAACGAGCTTGGCGATCACCTTTCGGTCTATCTCTTTATTGAGGAAAGGGAAATCTTTCGGAAGAACACTGTTGAAGAGCAAGCGTCCGATTGAAGTTTCAAACGGCTTTCCTTCGAACACGGCGTATTTCGGGCTGTCGGTACCGAGCACGGTTATTTTCGCGCGCATGGAAGCTTTGCCGAAGTCGTATGCCATGATTGCACTGTTCGGATTCGGGAATATCTTCCCTTCGCCTTTTTCTCCCGGGATAATCTTTGTGGTCCAGTAGCAGCCCAAAACGATGTCGAGAAGTTTCGCGGAAGAAACAGCCTCCCCGTTTCCGGGCTTCAGAAGATTCTTGCTGGCTGACATGAGCTCGTCCGCTTCCTTTTGCGCCTCGGTTGAGAGCGGAACATGAACTGCCATTTGGTCGCCGTCGAAGTCCGCGTTGAAGGGGGAACAGACGAGCGGGTGCACGTGGATCGCGGAACCTTCGACGAGAATCGGATGGAAAGCCTGAATTCCGAGCCGGTGCAAGGTCGGCGCGCGGTTCAAGAGAACGTATCGATTCTGTATCACCTCTTCGAGAAGCGCCCAGACTTCCGGTACGCCTTCATCAATAAGCCGGTTCGCGCCGCGGATATTATACGCGAGTTCGGCTTCAAGAATCTTGGAAACCACGAACGGACGGAAGAGTTCAAGCGCAAGATGTTTCGGGAGACCGCACTGATTGAGTTTCAGATCCGGACCGACAACGATAACCGAACGTCCGGAATAGTCTACGCGCTTACCGAGAAGATTCTGGCGGAACAATCCCTGCTTCCCCTTCAAAACATCGGAAAGAGATTTGAGTGCGCGGCGCTGTGCCTGGCTCATGGCGGCTCCCGTCTGCTTTCGCGCTGAATTGTCGATAAGAGCGTCAACCGCCTCCTGCAAGATACGCTTTTCGTTTCGCAAAATAACATCCGGCGCGCCGATTTCTTTCAGCTTCTTCAAGCGATTGTTTCGGTTGATGACGCGCCGGTACAAGTCATTCACATCAGATGTCGCGTGCCTTCCGCCGTCCAGCGGGATCATCGGACGCAGCGCCGGCGGAGTGATGGCAATGACCGTAAGGAACATCCATTCGGGACGCACGCCGGAGTTAATGAGCGACTTCACGAGACCAAGCCTCTTCTGAACTTTGACTCGTTCCGTAACTGCCGCCTTCTCGTATTCCACCTCCAAGCGTTCTTTCATTTTTACCAAATCGAGCTTTTTGAAAATATCGTAGATCGCTTCCGCTCCGATACCCGCCTCAAAAGCACTGCCGTACTTCACGGAGAATTTATGATACGTTCCTTCATCAAGCACTACGCCTTCGCGGAGATTATCGAGTTCGCGTTTCGCAGAAAGCAAAAGTTCCTTCATTTTGTCTTTTGATTTTTCGTCCGGCAGCTGTTTCACTCGTCCTTTGTATTCCGAATCAAGCTCCTTCATCAATCGGGACTTTTCATCATCGTTCACGCGCGTCACGACATACCCGGCGAAGTAGATCACCTTTTCAACCTCGATAACGGGCAAATTCATGAGAAGCCCGATACGAGAAGGGACGCCGCGCAAAAACCAAATATGAGAGACGGGCGCCGCAAGCTCAATGTGTCCCATGCGTTCGCGGCGCACGATGGATCGGGTGATCTCAACGCCGCATTTTTCGCAGACAATGCCTTTGTAGCGGATCCCTTTGTATTTTCCGCAGTAACATTCATAGTCTTTCTCGGGTCCGAATATCTTCTCACAGAAAAGACCCGTGCGCTCGCTTCGCTGTGTACGATAGTTGATCGTCTCCGGCTTGAGGATCTCGCCGTATGACCAGCCAAGGATCGTCTCGGGCGATGCGAGTCGAAGCGTGATGTGATCGAAATCGTTGAAATTGAAGCCCTTTTTTCGAGCCGTAGCGTATTGTTCTACGTTCATTGTTTCTTGCGGTCCCATAATGATAAAAATTAGTTTTTAAAATCTTTTTCGGGTTTTGTGTTTTTATTTCTCCCCTTTCCGCTTCAATTCAATATCCATCGCAAGTCCGCGGAGCGATGCAAGTAAAACGGAGAATGAGGCGGGAATGCTCGGATGTTTGATGTTCTCGCCTTTGATAATCGAGTCAAATGCGGCAGTTCGCCCGACAATGTCGTCTGATTTCACAGTAAGCATTTCCTGAAGCGTATAAGCGGCACCGTATCCTTCAAGCGCCCAGACTTCCATTTCTCCAAATCGCTGTCCTCCGCCTTGCGCTTTTCCTCCGAGCGGCTGCTGTGTGATGAGAGAGTACGGTCCGATGGAACGCATGTGAATCTTGTCTTCCACCATGTGGTGCAGCTTCATGATGTACATGTAACCAATAGCAACATCCTGTTCAAACTTTTCTCCCGTACGTCCGTCGTAAAGTTTGACTTTGCCATTTTCGGGAATGCCCGCTTTCACGAGTTCCGCTTTCACTTCCGTGTCGGTCGCGCCAAGGAATGGCGGCGTAATTGCCTGATAGCCGAGAGTATTTGCGGCAAGCCCCAAGTGCAACTCGAATATCTGCCCGAGATTCATTCGGGAGGGAACGCCGAGCGGGGTGAGAATCATGTCGACAGGCTGCCCGTCTTCACCATATGGCATTTCTTCCACGGGAAGGATCTTGGAAATAACGCCCTTATTGCCGTGCCGTCCTGCAAGCTTGTCTCCGACCGTAATGCTTCGAACTTGCGCGACTTCAATATAGATACTCTGAATGATGCCGGAATCGAGGTTGTCACCCTTATCGCGCGAGAAAACTTTCACACCGACGATTCGTCCGCGTTTTCCATGCTCCATGCGAAGGGATGTGTCTTTTACATCGCGTGCTTTGTCGCCGAAGAGAGACCGCAAGAGGCGCTCTTCGGGGGTCAGCTGAGTTTCACCCTTCGGCGTGATCTTGCCGACGAGGATATCTCCCGGGCGAACTTCCGCTCCGATGCGGATGATGCCGTCCTCGTCAAGGTCTTTCAATTTCGCTTCTCCGACATTCGGAATGTCCGGTGTCGTCATTTCCGGTCCGAGCTTGGTGTCGCGGACATTTACGGAAAATTCTTCAATATGTATGGTTGTGAATTTATTGTTTTGTACCAGACGCTCCGAAAGGATAATAGCGTCTTCATAGTTCGCACCGTTCCATGACATGAATGCGATGCGAATGTTTTGTCCGAGCGCGAGCTGACCGTTGTCGGTCGTGGACATATCCGCGAGCACGTCGCCCTTGGAAACTTTTTGCCCGACAGAAACGGATGGACGCTGATGGAGCATGACGAAGCTGTTCGTTCGCGAGAAGTTCACCAGATTGTAGGCGTGTTCTTTCCCTTTCCCGTCTTTCACGATAACCTTCCGGCTGTCGACGTAAGAAACGGTACCGTCCTCGTTCGACAAGACCATGCGCCCGGCATCGCGCGCCGCCTTTCCTTCGATACCTGTTGCAACAAACGGCGCTTCAGGCACAATGCACGGCGTTGCTTGTCTTTGCATGTTGGAACCCATGAGCGCGCGGTTCGCGTCGTTGTGTGCCAAAAGTGGGATCATGGACGTCGCCACGGAAAATGCCTGATTCGGTGCGACGTCGATGTAGTCAACATCTCTCTTGTCTACAAGAACCGGATGAGCGCCGATACGAACCTCGACTTTCTCTTCCAAGATTTCACCGTCTTCGCTGTGAGGAGTTGCGCCATGAGCGATCTTGTATCCTTCTTCTTCAAGCGCGTTGAAATAGACGATTTCTTTTGTAATTTTACCGTCCTTTACTTTCGCATAAGGCGTTTCAATCACGCCAAATTCATTGATTCGGGCGTATACGGCAAGACGAAGAATAAGACCGATGTTCGGACCTTCAGGCGTGTGGATCGGACAGAGCCGCCCATAGTGGGACGGGTGCACGTCTCGGACTTCAAATCCGGCTCGTTCGCGCGTGAGCCCTCCGGGACCGAGCGCGGAAAGCGTCCGCAAGTGTTCAACTTCGTTCAAGGCATTTTCCTGCCCCATGAACTGCGACAGCTGGTTCGTGGCGAAAAATTCTTTTATGCGCGCCTGAAGCGGACGCGGACTGATGAACTGGATGGGTGCGGTAATATCGGACTCGGCGGTGGACATGCGGTCTTGGATATTTCTCTTCATTTGAGACATACCGACGCGGAGCTTCTGCTGAAACATCTCGCCCACATACCGTACGCGGCGAAGCCCGAGGTGATCGATGTCGTCATGCGCGGCGTTCGGCGTGTGATTGAGTTCGACGATATGCTTCACGATGGCGACAATATCATCAAAAGAGATCGTCCGATCTTCCATATCTTCCTTGCCTGTACCTTTCTTGAAACGGCGATTGAATCGCAGCCGTCCCACCGGAGAGAGGTCGTATTTCTCCGCACTGAATATGCCGTTGATGAATTCTTTTGCATTATCCGCGGTCGCAAGGTCGCCGTCTCGAAGGCGCTTGTATATTTCAATATACGCTTCTTCTTTTGTCGCCGTCGGATCTTTTGCGAACGAAGCGTTTACCGCGTCAAGGGCGAGCACATCTCCTTCAAATGCCTTTAAAATGGCTTCTTTCTTGCCATCGCCGAATGCTTTCAAGAGGAATGTTGCCGGGAATTTTCGTTTGCGGTCGATGCGGACATAGATACCGTTGTCAGGCTCGGACTCAAATTCCACCCATGCTCCGCGGGCAGGAATGACTTTTGCGCCGAAATACTTCTTTCCGCGGTATTCGGACGCGGTAAAAAACACGCCGAATGAACGTGCAAGCTGCGGCACGATAACTCGCTCGACGCCGTTAATCACAAATGTTCCGTGTTCGGTCATGAGCGGAAGATCCGCCATGAAGAGTTCTTGCTCTTTGCTTTTGGAGAGGCTTTTGTTGTTGAGCCGAACCTTCACGCGAAGAGGCGCTTCGTAAGAGAGTTTATTTTGCTTCGCGTAAAATTCGTCGAACTTTGGCGGAAGGAGTTCAAGAGAGACGAACTCAAGATCGAACTTCTTCTCGGAATAATCGCGGATCGGCGAAAACTCCTTGAAAGTTTCTTTCATACCTTCGTTCAAGAGCCACTTGTAGGACTCCAGCTGTGCTTCGACGAGGTTCGGGGATTCGATCAGCTCCTTTTGGTACGCGGAAAAATATTTTTTCTCTCTTTTCATATAAAGTTAACGTATGAATCTTATAATTATTCAAAGAAAGATTCTGCGCGTGCATGTCCCCGTATAGACACAAAAAACGCTACCTTATGCTGAAGTAAGGCTTTAAATCTATCTTTAATTCTATTATTCCAATATGGCTAATTGCATCTCAAGCAAACTGAGACTGACTTTATAGAAGAAAACGAGCGTTTTTCATCCAAGAACTCATCCTAAAACGTTAAGAAGAGTATAAACCAACGAGCTTTCTTTGTCAACTCAAAAAGCAAGTTGAAAAGTCAATATGGGGATAACTTACGGAGTATAAGGAATCAGCATACGTATCAGGGACAACGACGGGCGGAAAAAATTTGAAAAAAGCGAGCACGTAGCTCGCTTTTTTGACTCCTGACTCCTTATTCCTCGTGCGCGTCCCCAAACAGCTCTTTTTTTATATGCGCGAGAATTTTTGAAACATCAACATTGGATTTGACCATGAATTCATAAACGCCTTTGGCTACCCCTTCCGCCACTTTTTCGGAATCGGCAAGATTGGAGAGTACCATCACTTTTGCCTTTTTCCCCCACTCGTCTTCACGGAGGCGAGAGAGCATTTCCATTCCGTCCATGACCGGCATCACGAGGTCAAGAAGAATAAAATCGGGATGTTCGCGAAGGGCGGCATCGAGACCTTCTTTTCCGTTCTTTGCCGACATCACTACAAACTCTTTTTCTTCGGACATTTTTTCCACAAGAGCACGGCGGATCATCGGCTCATCTTCCACAACGAGAATTTTTTTTGTTTCCATAAGTGGTTAAGTGAGTTATTTTTACTTGTGCTGTTATTGTAACATGACGGAGAAAATAGAGGCAAGCTGCAGATATTCGAGAATCAGGAATTATTCATGATTCCTTGTTTTCCATGCTTCGATTTTTTTGTGATCTCCGGTGAGCAGCACTTTCGGGACGCGATATTTTTTGCCTTTATATTCCAAAATTTCCGGTCGGGTGTAGACCTCGTGACTCGAAGTCCGGTTTTCTTCCAGTGACTCAAATTTCCCAAGCACGCCCTTAATCTGGCGGGAAACAGCATCCATGAAGACCATCGCAGGCAACTCACCGCCGGTAAGTACGTAGTTTCCCACAGAAACCTCCTCCGCTTTCAATATCTTTTTTACGCGCGCATCTACCCCCTCATAGCGTCCGCAGATCAGAATAATATCGGTATATTTCTTCTCAACTGCGTTTTTTGCGAAAGCGTTGGTAAACTCACTCCCGCCGGGAGAAAAAATGATCGTCTTCCATTTTTTTTGAGCGTTCGCTTTTCCTCTTGCTTTCTCAACGGCTTTCAATAGAGGCGAAGCAAGGAGAACCATCCCGGGACCGCCGCTATACGGCCGCCCGTCAACCTTTTTCCACTTCCCTTCTCCGTACTTGTGGGGGTCATAGAATTTTACCGCAATATGCTTTTTCTCTTGAGCACGCTTCAAAATAGACTCGTTTATATACGAATCGAAACTTGCGGGAAAGAGGGAAACGATATGGAAAGTGAGCATAGGTTATAAATTACGACATATGATTATACTTGTCAAACAAAATACAGCTGCCGGAGCAGCTGTATGAAATTAACTAACGGGACAACGCCATAAAAACGGACTTAAGAACGCCGGGATGCGTGCTGATAAAATAGGCGCACCACATCACGATATTCGAGAAAACAATTGGAGCAACCAGTTCGCGGTCCCTGCCGTCTTTTGAGAACCATTCATAGATCGCGTCGACGAGACTTACTGCCGAGACGACAATTACGATCGGCGTAGCCGCCCATACTCCAAGTATAAGAGCTAACGCAAACGAAGCACAGAAAAAAATCGTCAAGAAATACAGCCCTAACGGTCTAAAAGCTCTATCAAGAGCTTTGTCAATATTATCTTTACTCATACCTTTTACCTCACTGTCTAAAAATGTAAGAAAGCCCTATCTTTATATATCATATATACAATATGTTTGTCAAATAAAAATGCACAGCAAAAACCGCCTCCTTACGAAAGCGGTTTTTGCGAGTTGAATATAAACTTTGAGATTAAAGCTTGAGGTCTTCCAGCGCATCATCAACAGATCGCGTTGCAGCGCTCTGATGCGGCATTCCTCTGGTGCTGCCCGCAGGCTCATTTACCTTGAGGGTGACGCGCGCATGATTCTTCATGCCGACAACCCGAAGGAGACTTCTGATCGCCTGTGCGGTCTTGCCTCCGCGTCCGATAATTTTGCCCATATCATCCGGAGCAACGTCGAGGAGCAAGAGAACTCCCATTTCATCAACGGTTCGGTTTACTTTTACCGCAGACGGGTTATCTACCAAGCTTTTAACAACAAACTCGAGAAACTCTTGATCTGAGTGCATTTCCATAGTGTCCTCATTTCTTACTTGTCTTGTAATATGCGGGGTTGATGACCAAAACAACTCCCTTAACTCTTATTGTATTACTATCGTACCGACACTGTCAATTGCCAGAGTTATACAATACAACATGAGCCCCAAACGCCTCCTGCGTTCCGACGCAAAA
>CAYRXD010000003.1:0-36475 GCA_964428135.1 uncultured Candidatus Saccharibacteria bacterium
TTATACCAGACGAACGAGAGTTCGATGCTTTTCCCTTTCAGGGGGTAAGTTCAACAGCATTTGTTTTATTAAAAAGGAAGCAGTTGAAAAAGACAAATTAATCTCTTTATAAAAACAATGAAAAAAATACTCTTTGGCTTGATATTTCTCGCCCTTCCTTTTAATGCTTTCGCATTGACGGCAAACATATTGGTTGTAGGCGGTGGTGGTGTAGGAGGCACAAGTGGTGGCGGAGGCGGAGGGGGTGGTGGTTATCAATCCAATACTTCTTTTACCGTAACTCCACAGGAGTATTCAGTAACGGTTGGAGCAGGAGGTTCTGGGGTAGATGGCAATGGCGACGGCAATAATGGAGGAGATAGTATCTTCGGCTCTATTACAGCAATCGGAGGCGGTGGAGGGGCAACAAATGAGTACCCCACAGCTGGAAAGGATGGAGGTTCAGGCGGTGGAGGATCTTTCAGGGTGTCTGGTCTTTCAAGTGGTGGAACAGGAAGTCAAGGGAGCAATGGTGGCGGAGGAACAAGCCTAAATAATTTTAGTATTGGCGGAGGCGGTGGTGGTGCAGGTGCTGTTGGAGGCGACGGCAGTGCTTTCACCGGCAATGGAGGCAATGGCGGAGACGGAACATATAACTCAATTTCCGGTTCATTCACAGCTTATGGCGGAGGAGGTGGCGGAGGGATAGATACTCGTACCGGCGGAGTGAGTGGAAATGGTGGCGCGGGGGGTGGAGGCGGACTAAACACTCCCGGCACGCCAAATACAGGCGGCGGGGGATCTGGCGGAACTCACGATGGTGAAGGCAATATTGTAGCATACGGAGGGGGTTCAGGGGTTGTAATAATCAGTGTTGTAAGAGCTGACTTTTCGGGATACACCATAACCGGCGGAACAAAGACAACTGACGGGGCTAATGATGTTTATACTTTTACAAGTAACGGCACATGGACACTCTCTACATCAACTCCTACTATCACCGGCTCCGGCACCGCAAACCGCCTCGCCAAATTCATCACCGGCACAAGTATCGGCAACGCCCTTTTCTCCGACGACGGCATCGACACCACTTTAACGAGCGGAAATTTGTTTTTACAAATCGGTTCCGCGATTGATTCTGTAGCCAACGGCGTCCTCAACTTCGGCACCACACTTGCCACCACTATGAACTTCGGCCGCACGGGACAGAAAATGATTATAAACAGCGACGTGGGAATAGGAACAGCTATTCCAACCCAAAAACTCGATGTGAACGGCGGAATTTTCTCAAATTTCCTTCACCTTCTCGCCGGAGGACTCGGTATTGATACCGATACGGCGGGAGTGCTTTCTATTGGTGCCACGAACGCAAACAGTATTCAAATTGGGCATACGGGAATGACGACTATGGTCCCTGGAACGCTTTCCGTAGGAAAAATGGGAACGGTCGCTAATTGTAATTCCTCCGCTTCTCCCGCGATCTGCGATGGCGCTCCAGCCGGAAGCGTTGCGCTCGGAGCCGGGGACACCACGCTTACAGTGAATACGAGTGCGGTTACTCCGGACAGCCAGATATTTGTCACGGAAGATTCGTCTCTTGGTACGCGCCTCGGAGTAACGTGCAACACCGCCATTAATCGCAACTATCGGATAAGCGCGCGAACTCCGGGCGCAAGTTTCACCATTAGGTCAAACAGCGCTCCGGCACAGACCCAAGCATGCTTGAGTTATTGGGTGGTGAATTAGGGAGAGAAAAATTGTCCGCCATTGTCAAAAACCGCCCCAGGAAATTTCTTGGGGCGGTTTACGTGCGTAGTTGCTTTCATGTGTATAAATGGGTAAAATTTAATCATGAAAGCAAACAGGGTTCTTATTATTGGTGCCGGGCTTGCGGGGCGTAAAACTCTTCAGCAGATAAGAAAGGAGCGCCGCTCGGATATTTTTGTTGTTGGTTTTGTCGACGATGATCCAAAAAAACAAGATACGGAGATCGGCGGGGTGGCTGTTCTTGGGGTGATCGACACTATACCGCGCTTGGTAAAAGCAGAAAACATAGATCAGGCCCTGATCTCTACGCCATCGGTGGGCGGAGAACTCGTTACCCGAGTGACCCGCCTGCTTCCGCCCGGAATCTCCATAAAAGTCCTTCCGAGTATCTCTTCGGTTATTTTAGGGAAGGTTGATCTCTCATATATCCGCGATATTGACCCGTCCGACCTGATCGGCAGGCCACTTGTAAAATCCAACCAAGAGATCATTTCGGAAAAAGCAAAAGGGAAAAGTTTTTTGGTCACCGGGGGCGCCGGTTCGATAGGGAGTGAGATTGTACGTCAGCTGTACGATTCAAAGGCAAAGCGAGTGGTTGTATTGGATTCATGGGAAGAAGGTGTTTATCATCTGCTTGAAGAGCTTGGACCAAAACGCAGCGCTGAGCGTCCGGATCTGAAAACTTTTATCGGCAATATTCGCGATAAAAAACGAGTTGAGGAAATACTCGAACTTTTTCCTGTCGATGTAATTATTCACGCCGCGGCGTACAAACACTTGCCGTTGATGGAAGATAACCCCGGAGAAGCGCGAAAAACGAACTTCCAAGGTACGAAAAATATGCTGGATATCGCCATAAAGTACGGAATCAAGGATTTCGTGCTGATCTCTACGGACAAAGCGGTAAATCCGTCTTGTGTAATGGGGGAGACGAAACGCCGAGCGGAGCTCCTCGTGAAGGCTTACGCGAAGAAATATACCAATCATCGTTTTTGCGCAGTACGGTTTGGAAATGTTTTGAACTCTTCCGGAAGCATCGTTCCGAAGTTTTTGAAACAAATACAGAACCGGACGGCGCTCACTATCACCGATAAGGAGATGACTCGTTATTTCATGTCCATTCCCGAAGCCGTATCTCTCGTGCTTTCGTCATGGGTGATATCAAAAAATGGGCAGATACTCCTTTTGGATATGGGTGAACCGATAAAGATTCTCGATCTTGCCATAAACCTCCTTCGGATACACGGACTTGAACCGTATAAAGACATAGAAATAAAAGAAACCGGCATACGTCCGGGAGAAAAGATACATGAAAAACTCGCTTATGACAAACATGGTATCAAACCGAGTTCTCTAGAACGGATCTTTATCGCGGAAGAGATATAAAAAGTCGAAAGTCTATAAAGTCCGTAAAGTCAAAAGTCACGACGGCGTCGGCGTACTTTATAGACTTTAAGGACTTTTGACTTTATGGACTATTTTTCCTCGTTTCAAGCCACAGCTCCAAACACAAAAGCATCCAAATTTTGTAGGATTGGAATCCATGTTTGTTTGCTTGGAAGTCGTGAAGTATTTTTCGAATTTCTTTTTCGTCGAGTATTCCATAGATGCGAGCTTCTTTTTTCAGAAGCTTTTCATCAATAAAATTTTGTACCTCCGGCAACCTCAGCCATTCTTCGACCGGTGCGCCGAAACCCTGTTTTTTTCGGTGTACGAAATCCTGCGGCATAAATTCGCCTAACAAGTCTTTTAAAATTTTTTTCCCTATTTTATATTCTTCGGGTAAATTGAATACGAACTCGGCAAGCTGATAATCGAGAAAAGGAGAACGCACTTCGAGCGAATGCATCATGGACATGCTATCCGCTTTTAAGAGAAGCTGTCCGGGGAGATAGGTAGCGAGGTCAAAGAGATTTATTTTTTCAATCGGGTTGAGTTTACTTGCCGTCAAGCTGTCGGGAATGAATCCATTGATATGATTTTCCTTTCCCCATAATTTTTTTCTCTCCTTTTCGCTGAAAACGGAAATAGTCCGGATGTATCCTTGAAAAGCGTTAAGAAAGATTTTTTCAAACGTATGCGCCTTATACGATAAGTGCTTATGTCTCGTATACCAGCCATAGCCCATAAAGAGCTCATCTGCGCCATCGCCGGAGAGCGCGACTTTTACTTTGCTTGCGGTAAATTGCGCCAGAAGAGCGTGCGGAAAATCGGAAGAGTCGGCGTGCGGTTGGTCAAAATAGGACAGTACCTCTCTAAGCTCTTCGATAAGGTTTTCGTTCGCTTGAAGCGTATAATGGTCGGTACCTACTTCTTCAGCGGCTTGTTTTGCGTAGGGGAGTTCGCTTCGGAGATCGCCGTATCCGAGTGAAAAGGTTTTAATTGGCTTTTGTAAAAACCTTTGCGCATAAGCCGTAACGAGTGTCGAGTCAACTCCGCCGGAAAGGAATGAACCTATTTCCACATCCGCAATCATTCTTTTTTTGACGGCTTCGGTAAAGAGCCGGCGCACTTCTTCTTTTGCGTCATTGTAGGAAATGGTGATGGGGGAATATTTGAGTTCCCAATATTTCTTTTTTGAAAGTTCGCCATTCTGATACGTAGCGCTTTCTGCAGGTGCAAGTGTAAATATGTTTTTGTAGACGGTCTTCGTCGGCGGAATATACATCAGGGCGAGATAATTATCCATTGCTTCCATATCCAGAACGCCTGTTACTTTTCCGGAAGCTAATACCGCCTTTATCTCCGATGCAAAAATAAAATTTTTTTCATCGTCGAATGCATAATAGAACGGTTTCTTCCCAAAACGGTCGCGCGCCACGAAAAGCGCATTTTTTTTATTATCCCAGATAGCGAATGCGAACATGCCGTCAAGATATTTCGGGCACTCCTCGCCGTATTCCGCGTATGCCTTCAAAATAACTTCGGTATCAGAGTTGGTAGAAAATTTGTGTCCTTTTTGTTGGAGCGAGGCTTTCAGTTCAAGGTAATTATATATCTCACCGTTGAAAGTAATGGCATAGTTGCGCGCATTGTCCTTCATTGGCTGGTGTCCGCTTGAAAGGTCAATAATTGAGAGTCGTGTTTGCCCAAAGATACATCGAGGAAAAGCGAGTGTCCCTTTTTCGTCGGGTCCGCGCTTTGCGAGACTCGCGAGCGCCAAATCAACCCCATTTTTTTTGTAGGGTTCAAGTGAATTTCCAACAATTCCAAAGATGCCGCACATGTGAGTTTATCAAGTTGTAAAGTTCATAAAGTTCGACGGCGTTCTTGCATCCGTTATTTTTCTTAGGCGTCTTAATCCGTGACGTATTTTACATATTCAAGCTGAATGCGATTTATTTCGTTTTGGTCTAAATGTCCTATTTTTTTCTGCAACAAACTCATATCTGCCGCGAATGATTGGGCAAGGAGAACAAATGATGTCATGGTCAGGCCGTTGTCTGTCGTCGGCAAAACTTCCACTACGTATTTCTGGTGAAGTTTCTTTTTTGAGGTGCAAGGAGCAACAGTGACTGTTTCGCCGGTCACTTGGGTTACTATGACGTGCGGGCGTATCCCATTTTGGATATGACCGATCGCATTCGTATTTTCGACAAGCCAGACGTCTCCCTTCTTTATTTTTTTATGTACGATGTTTTGCATGGAGAATAGCTTGCTGTTCCAAGGCAATTTGTTGCCAAAATTTAGACTCCGTCATGGTTTTACTAGGGTGTTTTTTTTGGAAAAGTGAATTTTTCTTTGCGGTTTTCATGCCTTTATTATATACCAAAAACTTTATATTGGCAAACTAAAAAACGAGGGACTTTATTTATAGACTTTAAGGACTTATATTCGTACCCACCCTTCTGCTAAAACATCCTCGGAGCTTGTCGTTTTTTTCTTCGGATTATTGAACCATCGTGTCGGACCGATGACGATTTTATTCGGATTTTGTGAGAGCCATGCGCCCCACCATGAGAATGTGCTGTTCGCGATGATATGATGCTTGCATAAGCTCATCAGGCGCAAGTCTTCATAATTTTTGTCGGCGCCGTTGTGGTCGACGTATGTGGTGGGTACGCCGAGTTTGATGTTTTCTTTCACCCACGCATGGTCATCGGAGAAAACAAATACATGAGGATTGGAAACTTTTTCAAGAATTAATCCAATGGCTTTTTTGTAGTAATTCAATCCTTGGGTGCCGAAATAGTCATTTGATACCGGATCGCTGACGTAGTCGCCGCGGCGTATGTGCATCATGACAGAGTTTGTCGCTAGTATTTTATCGGCAACTTCTTTGTCTTTTCCGGAGAGGGGAGTTTTTACGACGATCTCTTTTCTAAGAATATCCGCGATGTCTTTAAAGTACTTTTCAGTCTGCCAATCACCGTCGAGGTAGACATTATTTCCCGTTCGTAAGATGCGCGGATCGAAGTGAAATTGCCTCTGCTGTATGTATTTTCGTTCCGCGATAAGCTTATTAAAGATGTACCACTTTCTTCCTGGCTTTCTTTTTAATTTTTTAAATCGCGCCACTTCTTCTTTTGTCGCAAAATTTTCGACGATGTTAAAATGACTCAAGCTGTAGGCATGAAGCTTGTATTCTTCAAAGCCCGTGATATCGAGCTTCAATTCCGTATGATGTATTTCGGCAAGATGCCGCCCAAGCGCGTATTGAAAGAGTTGGTTTCCCAAGCCCCCGATAAGTTTAACGATTATCATGGAATAAGACAGCTTATAATAATTTCCCGTTCACTTTTGGTCATTTCAGGATAATTACCACAGTAGAAACTGTTGTCGTGCAGGAAGTCGGCGTTCGGCAGGTCATACACTTCCGAAACATATTTTTTATAAAATGGCTGTTTTTGGATATTACCGGCAATCATCGGGCGAATTTCAATACCGGCACCGGCGAATTGAGATACATATTTATTAAATAAATCGGTATTTTTACAGACAAAGGGGAGCGAGAAAGCGGGCAATTTTGAAATGTGCTTGCGATTCATCGGAATCAAGTCCAGATTTTTGTTTGCAACCGCCTCTATTTTTAAATAATTTTCTTCCCGCACGCGCATATTTTCCTCAAGGAACTTTAATTGGTATAAACCGATAAATCCGGTTATCTCTGTGGGGCGCATATTGAAACCAAGGTCGTAAAAAGTGTACTTTGCGTAGAGCTCAGAGGTAACTCCGTACTTTTTTCTTAATCTATTTTGTTGTGCCGCGTTTAAATTTCGGTCCCATCCGTTCGCGCGCGTGATACGAAGCATTTCTGCCAATTCTTCGTCGTCGGTACATACTAACCCGCCCTCTATGGTAGACATGTGATGAGCGACAAACAGCGAGAAAGTTGAAGCGATGCCAAAATTGCCCGTTTTGCCCGAAGGCAGTTCCGTCCCCAGGGCTTCGCAGTTATCTTCAAGTAAAAGTATATTTTTTTCTTTGCAGATTTTTTGTATGACATCCAAATCTCCGGCGAAACCAAGGACATTTGTGACAAACATGGCCTGTATGCCCGTCTTTTTGAGAAGGTCCAGAAGTTTTTCGGATGATATGTTGAGCGTGTTTACTTCGCAATCAATGGGAACCGGCTTCATCCCCATCTGAATTATAGGCATTACGTTCGTAGACCACGTCAACGCCGAAAAACCAACTCTGTCGCCGTCTTTAAGGCGCCCGAGGTTTTTGAGCGCCTGAAGAAGTGCGAGGTTTGCGCTTCCTCCACTGTTAAATAATATCGCGTCTTTCCTGGATTGCATCAGAGTGAATTCTTTCTCGAATTCGACGCATTTTTCACCCATACTGAGCTTGTCGGCACCAACGATGAAGTTAGCCAAAGCTTTTTTGGTTTCCTGTTCGTTTATAAAAGCATTTTTCATTAACGGAATCATGATGTTTGGCGTGTTATATATTTTTTGTAATTTCTTTGTGAAAGATACATAAAAAAAGCGCGGGGAAGACGAATGAGAAGCAAAAACGCAACAAGCGGTCGGTAGGGCGTGTCACGAAGCGCTTCCATGTGCCCTCGAAAATACTGTCCAAATCTCCCAAAAGGGAACATATGGTTTTTTGGGTTTTTTATAACGACCCTTTTTACTTTATCAGGGGTATCGTTTTCGGTCGAGCCTTTGCTTGAATGTCCGCCGAGACGCTTTTTGAACAAAATTCTTTCGTCTATAAATATACTGAAATGACTCACGATAGCAAGACTGAAATGATAATCCGAACCCCACTCCATTCTCTGTGGGTAAATTTCCCAGACTTTTTTCATTACATCGGTTTTAAAAAAACTGTACATGAAATTTCCTTTTCCAAGAACCTCTGGTTGAAGGACATATCTTGCGACTTGTATAACTCCGGGACTTCCGGAAAGTTTCAGTACATCGGTAAGTTCTCGCATATTTCTTCCATAAGAATCTACATCCGCCATGACCGTTGTTGCGACATCGACTTTTTTATTTTCTATATTTTCAATGCATACTTTTATAAAATCTTTGTCCCAGATGTCGTCTTGTGAAGCCCACATAAAATATTCACCGTCGGCTCGATCAATGACAAACTTGAAATTTGGGAACATTCCGATATTTTTTTCTTGCCGGTAGTAGGTCACGCGTGGGTCTTTTTTAGTATACTCTTCACAGATGGCTCGCGTGCCGTCCGTTGAGGCATCATCGGAAATAAAAAGCGTCAGGTCGGAAAATGATTGTCGAAGAAGCGACTCAATCGCCTCGCGAATGAATCGTTCCCCGTTGTATGCAAGCATGCCGATGAATACTTTTGACATTTTATTTTATTCTCTTGAGGTATCCATTGACATTAAAGGTGGCGTTTTTCCCAAACATATCACAGTAGGTACGATCTACTTCAAAATTTTTATTTTCCGAAAGAAATTCTCGAATAGCGCGGAGTGGTCCGCCGTTCAAATTTTTTCCAAGTTCATCAACAATACCGTCTTCCACAATAAAGTAAGAACCGACAGAAACGAGAGGAGACATTTTATGCATCGCCGCCAATGTGTCTTCGTAGAGGTGTGAAGCGTCATCAATAACGAGTATTTTTGAAAATCCTTTTGTTTCATTCAGGTCGTAATTTTCAAATCCGTCAGTGAAAAGTTTAATTCGCGGATGTTCTTCAACAAGCTTACCCGTTTTTCGTTCAATGTTGATAGTGTGAACCATACCGTGACCGAGAATATTCATAAGGTCAGCCATGTAGAGAGCTCCACCGCCCGAGCTTGTACCGATTTCAATTACGAGATCTGGTTTTAGTTCGGAAATAATCATTTGATACATGACGTAATCAAATGGGCATTTTATAGCTCTTACTCCCCGATAGGTAACATTGAAATGTCCATTATAGATTGTTTGAGTATCAAAACTAATTCGTTCATCTTCGGGTACGAAACGGGCGTGTTTTTTTATGGTGCGATAAATTTTACCGACTCTTTTGGGTAGTAATTTTTTTAAAGTTTTTTTCATTGTATAGTACTCTTTAAATTTTAATAATGTTCCCACTTCAAACGTGGGCGCACAACTCCCGGAATTCTCCGGTTGAAATCTGATTGTCGAGCGTTTTCTATATCCTCGGCAACCGTAAAAGTAATTGCATCTTGTTTGTAAAAATGGATGCGCAAGGGACGCATACTTGAGAGAGCAATTCCTGCAACATAGGTTGTGTCATTAAGTAAATCTTCAGGAATCCACATGATGGACGTGTGTTCTCCAACTGTACCGAGTTTTTCATCAAATTCAGCGTGGTTTATAAAAGCAGTTTCTCCTCGCATGGTAAAAATATGGATATTTGGAATCGGAATGTAGCCTTCTTTGAGAATCTCATACGTAAATTCGACACCGATTTTTTTGTTTGCAGTAATGAATGATATGGCATTTTTATTTTCATCTACAATCTTAGCAGAATGAAGTACGGCCACATCATCACCAAAATGTTCTAACTCAAAATTTGCTTCGGAACTGCGGGATTTAACATCGTTTAAATAAGTGTTAATTACGTCTTCTGTATTCCCAAACATTTTCACCTTTCCTTTCTCAAGTAAAATCGTCTTCGGACAGAGTTGTTGTATCGCGGACATATTGTGACTTACGAAAAGAATCGTGCGGCCTTTGCCGTGGGTGACTTCTTCCATTTTGCCGAGGCACTTTTTTTGGAATTCAGCATCACCGACGGCGAGAACTTCGTCTACCAGGAGAATGTCCGGCTCCATGTGGGCGGCGACGGAGAAGGCGAGGCGGACGTACATGCCGCTTGAATAGTATTTCACTGGGGTATCAAGAAATTTTTCGATGCCGGAGAAGGCGACTATTTCGTCAAATTTCGAGGCTATTTCTTTTTTCGTCATACCAAGAATAGCGCCGTTCAAGAAAATATTTTCACGTCCGGTGAGCTCTGGGTGGAAGCCGGTGCCGACTTCAAGGAGGGAGGCGGCTTTGCCGTGCATGATAATCTCGCCTTCCGTTGGCGGGGTGATACCCGTAAGGATTTTTAAGAGCGTACTTTTCCCTGCACCGTTTTGTCCGATGATGCCTACTACCTCGCCCTGGTTTATGGAAACGCTCACGTCTTTCAGTGCCCAGAATTCTTCCTTTGTGCCGATGCCAGCCACGCTTTTCGCTTTCGCTTTGAGAAATCGAAAGGGGCTTTTGAGAATATTCGTCAGTACATCACGCAATGCAATATAACCGCCACGTTGATGAGTGATGTTGTACTTCTTTCCAATATTTTTTATGGTTATTATGGGGGGCATAAAAAGTCAAAAGTCCTTAAAGTCTATAAAGTCCGTAAAGTCACGACGATGCCGGACTTTATGGGCTTAATAGACTTTTAATCAATCCTGAAAGCAGCCTTGAAATTTCAGTGGATAAGGCGTAATACTTCGTATACTGTTCTTTCGTTACGTACCCAAGGCTTAAGGCTAAATATAGCATTGATCTCACTTCTCCGCACGAACCTTTGGCTATGAATAAGAAATGTTTAAATTCTTTATCGCCCCTTCTTTCGAAGCCTTCGGCAATGTTATTCATGATTGATACTGACGCTCGCTGTATTTGGTCTCTAAATCCAAAGTCTTTGCTACTCCTGAATGTTTTATAAATAAACAAAGTTAATTCGTTTGCTTTCTGCCAAGCGACAATATCTTCAAATGTATCTATTTTCATAACGGTCATCGTGACTTTAAGGACTTTATAGACTTTCGACTTTATGGACTTATATAATATCCGCAAAGTACCGCTCCACCTTTTTAAAATATATCACCCCGATAATGAGAAGTACGGCACAGGCGGCTAAGGAATCCGCCATGAGTACCCAGTTTATCTTTGTGGCGCCAAGAAGGGCGGCGCGGGCGGTTTGAATAACGCCCATCATGGGATTAAAGGCGAGCATCCACGAATATTTTCCAGCGATGCTTGCCGGATAGATGACGGGTGTGAGGAAAAGGAGAATCTGAATGAAGTAAGGAAGCACGAAACGCACGTCGCGGTATTTCACGTTTATTGCTGCAAGGAAAAGTCCGCCACCGACGGCCGCCATGAAGGTGATGATGAGGAGCACCGGAAGAATCAGAAGTCCTGTGAGGTGAGGAGTGTAGCCGTAATAGACCATCATTCCGACGAGGATGACTGATGAGATGGCGAAGTCAACAAATTTGGTAGCGACGGCCGAGAGAGGAAGAATGAGCCGCGGGAAATACACTTTCGTAATAATGGCTTGGTTACTGATGAGCGTGCCGCTTGTTTCAGAGAGGGCGGTAGAAAAAAATTGCCAGAAGAGAAGTCCGGTGTAGACAAAAATTGGATAAGGGATTCCGTCGGAAGGAACGTTGAGAAGTTTTCCAAAAAAGAGACTGAAAACCACCATGGTCATGAACGGCTGAAAAACTGCCCAAAGGACTCCAATGAGGGTTTGTTTGTATCGCACTTTAAAATCTCGCCACGTAAAAAAATACAAAAGTTCTTTGTAAGCCCAGATTTCACGCATATCGTCCCAGCTGAGGACTTTTTTTGGACGGATAACTGTTGTTTTCATTATAAAATGATATGCCAATATACAAATGCTTCGAATGCAACGAATAGCTACGAATACGCCAGCTTTAATATCCGCACCATTTCTACAACTAATGTGCGGGCACCAAAGTTACGTCACGCTTTTTGAAGATGGAGCGAGTTGCGGAGGGATGTCAGTTCAAGCTCGAGCTTAAGCACGCGACTCTTGAGTTCTTTTACTTCTTTTTGCTCGGTTTTTTGAGAAAGTTCCGCTTTGATATCTTGAAGTTCGTCGTCTATGCGAGCAAGATATTCCATTATGGTTTTAAAGCTGCTCCGCATTTCGGTTTCCATACTATCCATCCGTCCTTCTATTTTATCCACTTTCCCTTCCATACTATCCATCCGTCCTTCCAGCCGGTCACCGCGTTCATTTGCCGTTTTTAACCCTTCAATCATTATGGCAAATTTTTCATCAATATTTTCCAAGATAGCGCCAAAATCATCATGCGACATGTTTTTGAGCGCGCTCTTGTTTATGGGTAAGGGCGAGATTTTTTTGTAGCCTTTTTCATAAAAGGTATTGTATCACAATCGCAGGTGAGGTTCAAACGCATTTGAGACGCATTTGAGAGGTCCTTTTGTTTATGATACCATAGACGGTAATGACTCTTCCTGTCATAAATAAGGCGCGGGTGTTTTTTATCATGCGGTATCTTTTTGCCGGAGGGTTGGCTTTTGCAACGAATTTGTCTTTGCTCTTTATCTTTGCGCATTATTTTCATTTATGGTATCTCGCCGCATCGACGCTCGCTTTCATCGTCTCGGTGGTCGTCAGTTTTACGGTACAGAAGTATATCACGTTTCGGGATAAGACCACTGAGCGCGTACACCACCAGGCTATGATGTATCTTGCCATCGCGCTCTTTAATGTGACCGCGAACGGAGTGTTCATGTACTCTTTTGTCGATCTGGCGCATATTCCATATATGATCGCGCAGGTATTTTCAGCGGGTATCATTGCCGTATGGAGCCTCGGTGTTTATCGCTATCTTATTTTCAAACATGCCGCTATTTAGAAAGTATAAAAAAGAGATCGCCCTTTTTCTCCTTGCGATCGTTGCGAGGCTTATCTTCTTTTTTGTATGTTTGTCTGCGAACGGGGGCGATGTGATCACGACCGTTCGGGGTCAGGATTGGTACTTTGAGATCAGTAGGAATTTGATTTTGGGTAATGGATTTTCCGCCGAGACGACCCCGCCTTTCACTCCGTATTCTTATGGTGTCCCAGGGTATCCATATTTCTTATATTTCCTTTTGCTCTTAACCGGAGGCAGTTACGCTCTGGCGGCAATGATTCAGCTTGTATTGAGTGCTTTCATTCCGCTTCTCGGGATGTACCTTGCTCGCCTCGTCACGCCGGCTTTTTATAAGTACAGGCATGTGCCTTTTGCTGTTGGTATGTTGCTCGCGCTCGCTCCGTACCAGATACTGCATTCGTTTATTTTCTTTACTGAGACGCTCTTTACTGCCCTGTTTGTCGGCTTTTTGATCTTGTTCGTCAAGTATTTGCAAAAACCATCAGCCCGGCTTGCGCTTGCGAGCGGTTTTGTGCTTGGGCTTTCCACTCTCGTGAAGCCCACTGTCCAGTATGTGCCGATACTGGTTGGCGCATTTATCCTTTGGCGGTTTCTGGGCGAACGAAAGAAAAGTTTTTTCGTACAGCTCGGGTGTTTTCTGGCGATATTTTTCCTGGTGTTGTCGCCCTGGCTCTACCGGAATTACCGAACGTTCCATGTCTTCAATTTGAGCGCCCAGGTGTCTTTTAATCTTTATACGACCCTTTTGCCGTCCGTGCTTGCGATCGAACATCACTCGACTTTTCAATCGGAGCAGGGGAAATTACCGCCCATCATGCAAGATTCTCTCTTTGGTGCAGGAGAGTCGGTTCCAGCGCAAATATTGAGTCATCCGATTGCTCTTGTGAAACTTGCCGCACTTTCTGCTTTCACTTTTTTTACGCATGATGGTATGCTCACCTTCTTGCAGTCAGCAGGCGTGACGCCAAGCGCTTATTTGAGCAAGCCGGCAATATTTCTTATTCTGAGCGATCCGATAGCCTTTACAAAAACCATTTTTGGGTATTTGCATACGGGTATGGCGCCAGTGCTGGTGATGCGGCTTTTCTGGATCGCACTGACAAGTTGCTTCATTCTGGGGCTATTTCATCTTTTTTATCGGCATCTTGCCACTCCCGGACTTTTCTTCCTGATCATTCTTGTTTTTTACTTCATGCTGACCACTATGATAAACGGACTGACGGTAAACGCACGGTTCCGTGTGCCGGTCGAACCGATCATTTTTATGGTTGCAATGATCGGTCTTGTTCCGATTTATCAGCGCGCAAAACAGGTTTTTCATGCAAAACATCCCTAAACTCTCCATCATAGTTCCCGCGTACAACGAAGAAAAAACGGTCGGAAAAGTATTAAAACGCTTGCTCGCCGTCCCTTTTCCCGGCTGGGAGACGGAAGTGATCGTTGTAAACGACGCCTCGACGGATGGTACCCTTGCGGCAATGAAGGTCTTTTCCCCCCGAATCAGGATCATTAACCTTCCAAAAAACAGCGGAAAAGGAAGCGCTGTGAATGCCGCACTTGCCGTGGCGGACGGAGACTTTGCGATTATCCAAGATGCCGATCTTGAGTGCAAACCGGAAGAGATTCCGCTCCTCTTGAAAGCACTCGAACCACAGAGGAAGGTCGCCGTTATCGGGTCCAGGGAAACGCACGCAAAAAACCCGAAGAAAAAAACCTTGTCGCGATTCGGCTCGCTTTCCATCACCAAACTCATAAACCTGTTCTATGGCTCCGCTTTGACCGACGCTTCCATGTGTTACAAACTCTTCCCAAAAAGCGCGTTCGGATATTTTGATGCGGGCGGATTTGAAGCGGAACTTTTGTTCATTCTCCGCCTGCTTCAAAACGGCTATCGCATTGTCGAAGTGCCGGTGTCTTACACTCCGCGGGAGACGAGCGATGGGAAGAAGATACGTTACCGGGATGGCATGAAAATTATCGGGCGGATACTGTGGTTTCGGATTTCCGGAAAATAAAAATAGCATGAATAAAATTTTTGAAACCATTATGCACTGGTGGAGGGTGGATGAGCGCATTTTCCCTCAAGCCGTTGATGTGATTGTTGCCATATCATACGGTGCCACGCCGACCGCTCTTACAAACGGAGGAATAGAGTCACTCAAAACCGCCGCGGAAATTTACCGAAAAAATTCCAACGAAAATACCGTCGTGGCTTGGGGTGTTTTTACCCCAACTTCTGCTTCTGAAATCATGTTTCGCGAAAAAGCGCTTGAAGCATTTGGGATAAAGGCGGAGAATCAAAGTTATATTGGACCGGTGGCGAGTACTATTGAAGAGGCACTAAAAATTAAAGAAGTGCTTGCCGGGCGTCTGCACAAAACAATAGTGGTTGTTGCGGGCGCCGGACATTCGCGCCGAGCGCAATTGGTTTGGAGAAAAGAATTTTCCGAGAGCAACATTCAGATTGTTTCTTTTGTGTGGCGACAGGAAATCCAAAAAGACCACCCCATGCTTGCACTCCGCAACCGGTGGGCTTGGATTTCTCTAAACATGGCGCTGTATCTCATTTTTCTGACACCCTTCGGCTATGCGTATTTTCGGAAAAATTGCAAAACGATGCGGCAGGTGACAGCGAAATAACTATAATTGGCGTAAGCCGAGAATAGATTTGTTTCTGTTCGGGGCTTTTTTTCTGTATGCAGTTGTGCTAGGATATACTCAATGTGGCGAGGAAAAACAGTTTCGGTAGTGTTCTCTACTTATCGGGAAAAAGATTCTATCCGGAAAGCGATAGATGATTATTTTGCTACGGGTTTTGTGGATGAAGTAGTGGTAGTGAACAACAATGCCGAGGTGGGGACGGATGATGAAGTGAGGAAAACAAAAGCGCGGCTGGTGCATGAGACAAAACAAGGCTACGGTCATGGGTACCAGAGGGGTATAAAGGAAGCGGCGGGCGATTACATTTTCTTGTCGGAACCGGACGGTACGTTTGCCGCATCTGACGTTGAAAGATTTTTGATATACGGCAAAGACTTTCCGGTCGTGGTGGGGACGCGTACGAATCAAAGCAGTATTCTTGATGGCGCCGCCATGGGGCTTTTCCGAAAACTCGCGAATGTTTTTGAAGCGAAGATTATTGAAGTATTTTTTGCCACAAACTCCTTGACCGAGATCGGCTGTACCTGTAAGCTTTTCCGAAAAGAAATTTTGCGACAGCTCGAACCGCACTGGCGGACGACAAACGCACTTTTTGCGACGGAACTTTTACTCCTTGTGGTGTCGAAACGGATAAAATTCATAGAAATTCCGATCACATTTCAAGAGCGAGTAGGAGAATCTTCACTTACCGCCAGAGGGCATCAGTTGGCTAAATGGGGACTTCATATTTTGTGGTTCATTTTCACTTTTTGGCTCCGGTGGATCACAAGGAGATTGGATAAAAAAAGATAAATAAAAAGCTCTGCTATCAAAAATGATAGCAGAGCTTTGTTTTACTGTGGCAAATCAGCGAGATATTGGATGAGCTCCGAAATACTTGCGAATTTTCCCGGATATTTATACGGATATTCCATAATCCGTTTTATTTCCTCACCACACTGTATGAGTCGTTCGCTTGGTGGCCTGCCTTGCGTGCCGTTTACCCGTTTTCTCCAATTGACACAAACGGGAGCGACCGGGTACATGTCCACAGACAGGTTCCGTTTTTTGACCTCGCCAAGAGCGCCGAGCATGGTTCGGAGTAAGTGCTGAGGAAGATTTGCAACCGCTACTCGCGTCCATCCGTACGCTTCGATAACGTCGGTAAATTTTTCACTTTCGTCACGAGTGTGTGCGCCCGTTTTTGAACGCAAAATTTCTGTCACACCAAGTTGCTTCAGACGTTTTTCGTAATCATCCGCTCCCGGCCAAGCTTTATGGTTTGGGTCGAGAAAACTGTCGCCGTTCCCGCCGTTTATGGCCACCACCGGTGCCAAGCTGGGGACGAGTTCGCGTACGAGTTCGAGCAACCCATCGTCGTCTCCGCCAAAAGATCGACTATAGATGAAGACGGCATCTACCGGCGATGTTGGCCTACTCGAAAGCAGGAGATTTGTCACTTCGTAAAGTTCAGTTAATTCTTCATACATGCGGCACCTCCATTTATGGTTTGCCTATTTTGTGTTTCAAGGGACGATGTAGTACGATATACGTACTATCGTTGTTATTTTTTAATAACGTTACTGTAACATAAATTAATAGTTTGTGCAAGTATTCTATGGAAGCATCAACAGATTTCAATAAAAAAACAATCATCGTTTTTGGCGGGGTCGGGTTTATCGGGTCCAATTTTATCCGTATGATTTTGTCGAAGTATTCGAAAGTGAAGGTTGTGAATTTCGACAAACTGACCTATTCGGGCAACTTGGATAACTTGAAAGACGTAGTGAAGGATAAAAGATATGTTTTTGTGAAGGCTGATGTGGCGAACCAAAAGCAAGTGAACGCCGTTTTTGAAAAATATAAACCGGAGTATGTTATTAATTTTGCTGCAGAAACACACGTTGACCGAAGCATTCATGTTGGTGCGCTTGAATTCGTGCGTACGAATGTGGAGGGCGTTTTTAATATTTTAGAGGCGGTTAAAGGGTCAAAAAAAGTTATCAAATATGTGCAGGTGAGTACCGATGAGGTGTACGGAAGTCTCCCGCTTGATTCAAAACAAAAATTTACCGAAACGACCGTGTTTGCCCCGAATGTCCCGTATGCGGCGACGAAAGCGGGCGGAGATTTACTGTGTCGTTCATATTTCTCAACATGGAAGGTTCCGGTCGTTGTGACACATTGCTCCAATAATTATGGTCCCTACCAATATCCGGAAAAATTGATTCCATTTTTGGTCACACGCATGCTGGAGAATAAAAAACTGCCGATGTACGGTGACGGGAAAAATGTCCGCGACTGGATCTATGTACTCGACCATTGCCGGGCGCTCGAACTCTGCCTTTTGAACGGGGTTCCGGGCGAAGTATACAATATCGGCGCGGACAGCGAACTGGATAATCTTAAAATCGCACGGTTGGTTCTTGCTCATTTCAAGCGCAATGACACTAATGATTCGTGGCTCGAATACGTTGCGGACCGTCCCGGGCATGACCGCCGGTACGCGATTAACAGTTTAAAGATTCGCAAGGAATTAGACTGGCGTCCGGAATATGATTTCAAGAAAGCGTTTCAGGAGACGATTGAATGGTATTTGACTCATCAGAAATGGATTGATAGCATTAGGAAGAAAACGGGAGTGTTTAATCCGCACATAGATTTGTGGCGCGCTCACAAATTAAAAACTAATAAAAAGACAAAATAATTTTTATGAAAGGAATAGTACTCGCCGGGGGACTCGGTACCCGTCTTCGCCCGCTGACGCTCATCACGAATAAGCATCTTTTGCCGGTATACAATAAGCCGATGATTGTGTATCCGATTGAGACGCTTCGGCGGGCGGGTATCACCGAGATTATGCTCGTGTGCGGGCGAGAGCACGTGGGACACTTTATCAATTTTCTCGGCTCCGGGCAAGAGTATGGGGTCAAGCTTTTCTATGCCGTTCAGGATAAAAACAATGCCGGTATTGCGGACGCACTGTCTTATGGCGAAGATTTTGCGGATAAGGGGAATATCGCGGTGATTCTCGGGGACAATATATTTGAAGATGATTTTGAGAAAGCCGTAGAAAATTTTAAAACCGGAGCAAGTATCTTTATTAAAAAAGTAAAAAATCCGCACCGGTATGGCGTGCCGGTTTTCGATGCGACCGGAAAGAAAATCATAAAAGTTGAAGAAAAACCGCAAACCCCGAAATCAAGTTTCGCCCAAACGGGACTTTATCTTTTTGATAGTCAGATTTTTTCTTTTATTAAAAAACTCAAGCCCTCAAAAAGAGGAGAACTCGAGATGACCGATGCGGTGAATCATTATGTTCATTCGGGGGCCATACACTTTTCTCTCGTGAAAGGTCGATGGTATGATGCGGGCACTATAGATTCTTTGCTGGAATCGTCACTTCAGATTAGTAGAAAAGAAGGGCTATTCGCTTCAAAAAAATGAGCCATAAAAATATTGATCTCAATAAGGTTTTAATAACCGGCGCCGACGGAATGGTTGGGTCGTATGTTGATTTTGGTATTAAAACGAATCATCGAAACCTTGATATTACCGATTTTGACGAAGTGATGAAGGTTATAAAAGACAAGAAACCGCAAGCCATCATTCATCTTGCGGCGGAGACTGATGTCGATCGATGCGACCGCGATCCGAACTATGCGTACCTGATCAACGGAGTGGGGACATATAACGTTGCTACTGCGGCAAAAGAGGTTTGCGCGAAGTTCGTCTATGTCTCTACTGCTGGAATTTTCGACGGCGAAAAAACCGGTCCGTACGCCGAGGACGATGAACCGAACCCTCAAAATTTTTACGGTCGGTCAAAATACATGGGCGAACTTATCGTGCGCGGAATGCTTACAGACTATATTATTGCCCGTGCGTGCTGGATGTTCGGCGGCGGACCCGAAAAAGATTTGAAATTCGTCGGTAAGATCATCCGGCAACTTGATAAGCTCGAGATCAAAGCGGTTAATGATGCTTACGGTTCGCCGACGTTCGGAAAGGACTTGATAGAGGCAATCAAACAACTGCTCTTGCGAGATGCCGCCGGTATTTTTCATCTTTCCAATGAAGGCTCTTGTTCCCGATATGAGGTGGCAAAATTTATTATCGAGACGCTCAAGCCGGAAGTAAGGTTAATGCCGGTCGGACTTGATTATTTTCCCGGGGCAAACCGGGTGAAAAACGAAGCGATGTCTTCGAAAGAAAAACTGGTTCGACCGTGGCAAGAAGCGTTAAAAGAATATCTTGAAATGGAATGGAAAACTGTTACGAAAAACTAAACTGCCGCATTTGTCACTCTGAAGATTTAGAGCCAGTGCTTAATCTGGGCGAAATGCCGCTCGCTAACGCTTTTCTTAATGAAGGTTCTTTAGACGAAGAAGAAATGCGTTTTCCTCTCTGTGTGGATTTTTGCCGCAATTGTTTTTTGGTGCAGCTTCGCTATGTCGTGAGCGGGGAAGTGCTTTTTAAAAACTATCATTACGCTACTTCCGCAAGTTTGCCTCTCGTCAAGCATTTTCGTGCGCTTGCTGATGAGATCGCAGGCAAGTATATTACGTCTCCTGATGATCTCGTGGTAGAGATTGGGAGCAATGATGGCGTCCTGCTCTCTCAAATCAAAGACCGATGCCGTGTGCTCGGGGTTGATCCGGCGGGTAATATTACGGAGACTGCCGTAATGGGTCATGTCCCGACAATAACTGATTTTTTTTCTACTACTCTGGCTGAAAGAATCAAGATTGAGGCGGGTGCTGCGCGGGTGGTTGTCGCTAATAACGTCATGGCGCATATCGACGACATTCGCGACGTTTTTACGGGCGTGAGAGAATTACTTGCTGATGCAGGGCGGTTTATTTTTGAAGTGCACTGGGTGGGAAATCTTCTGATCGAGGGCGGTTTTGATCAGATTTATCACGAACATCTCTATTATCACTCGCTTCATAGCATCAAAGCGTTGCTTGATTCGCTCGATATGGTGGTACATGATATTGCGCTTGTGCCGATCCACGGACAATCCATGCGGATAACGGCGGGGAAGTCGGGAGAAATTTCCCCTGCGGTGGAAGAGTTTTTACATCGTGAGATTGAAATGGGGCTGACTCATAGTTCCACGTACGTGGATTTCTCAAAAAAGATCGAAGAAAACAAAAAAGAACTTCTTGATCTTTTGAAACAACTTAAAAAGGAGGGAAAGAAAATCGTCGGGTACGGCGCACCCGCCAAAGGCAATACGCTCTTAAATTATTTTGGCATCGGTCCTGATGTGCTTGATTATGTAACCGATACCACCCCGGAAAAACAAGGTACGTATACACCGGGTATGCATATACCGGTCGTGTCGCCGGAGAGACTCGAAACTGATACCCCGGATTATATTCTACTCCTCTCATGGAACTACGCTGGCGCTATATTGGAGAAAGAAGAAGAATTAAGGAACAAAGGAGTGAAGTTTATCATTCCGGTCCCTTATGTGCGGGTGATATGAGGGTCTCTATCTTATTTAAAAATTTAGATTTCCCGCAAAAGCATTTTTTGTTTCGGGGATTGAGAGCGTTAAGTTTGAAACATTTTGGGAAAGCGCGTATGAGTAGAGCTGTAAAAGATTTGTTTCAATGCGGTAGACGCGTTTATCGTTCTCTACTTCATGCGGAGTAAAATCATCCACTCGGATCTTCCCCGCTGTGCCTTCCCAGCCGAAATCGTTTTTATATGAAATTGAAAGCTCAAGATTGCCCGGTATGTTATCGGTAATAAGCGTGAATTGAAGGATGTGTTTTTTCTCCGGATCAATCGCTTCCTCTTGAATACGTATCTCCCCGTACTGGTTTGAGGTAAGTTGCTCGGAAGGTGTGTCGGAAAGTATTTTGTACGACATAAGCGACGGAGAAAGATAATACGAGCGTATCGCTCCCGGTTTTTTGAGCGCTTCTTTGAACTCCGGACTTGTGGCCGTGCGAAGGCTCGGCACAGTTTTTACCGTATGAGTTCTGTTGTCCGGCGGCATCGCTCCGGTCTGCACGAGCTCAAGCGGCATGTGCCGGTTGAAAAAGAGTATATAATAAGAGAGCGTGAATCCCGCTAAGGTTTCTTGGAATATATGGCCTCCGGAAAGGTTTGGTATCGCGATGAAACCGTCTTTTTTCTCTTTGCTCACCTGTTCAATTTCGGAAAGCAGATTCCTGTTCAGTTGTTCTATAGCGGTCTTTCTCATCTTTGATTCCTCTCGGGTACGGACCGCTTGGAATCCGAATGCCTGCTGTGCGGAAAAAATTATTATCACCGCTGGCACTATGATCTTCACAGCATAATCTTTTTTTGTTTTCAGAAATACCGAAGCCGAGATGGCAAGAAAGATGCAGTATGCATAAAATGCCGCACCGGCGTATCGGTAATCAAAGTCGGGGATCGGTTCATGGTTCGGGCGTGCGATTATGACCATAACGAGAGCGACAGACATGATCCCGGCGGTTAAAAGTATGAGTTTTTTTTCTTTTGATCCCGCATATTTCATTGCGAGCCAGAAGAGTATTATATTTGCAAAAAAGATGACGATTTCTATCAATGCCCAATATGACTGCGCGATTCCTTGAATGCTTGGGTGGGCGAGGATCTTTGCTATTTTGGGAACAAAAAGAGAGAGCGATACGCCGGATGAAAAAAGAGAAATGAAATTTTCTGTAAGGGGAAATAATCTCCAATTATCCTGCTTTTCGGTAGCGGATGGTGCACCGGCATCACTGAGAGCGGAAAGGAATGTGTCAGGCTGTATCACCATGAATGTGTAAACAAGGAATATTGCAAAGGCGATAATGACCTCACTTACGACAATGAGCGCGAGTTTATTTTCTATGAAAAAAACAGAGACATCTTTTTTCTTAACGGTGAGAAGGGGGTCTTTTGTCCAAGAAATGCACATCATAACCAAAAGAATCGCCGGTATGACCCATATTCCCGATATGTCGGCGCCTAAAGCTCCGAGCATCGAAATGGCAAGAAAAAACAAGTACTTTTTTTCGCGTGATTCTCCCCAAGAGAGATATGACCATACCATGACAGAAAAAAAGAATATGATCTGAAGATAGATCGTCATAATATAGAAGCCCGGGAGCATATCGTTCCAGCCCGTAGCCCCGGTGAAGAGTACGAAAAAAACAAAAAAACTCTGCAATCCAAGTCCGAGTTTCTTAAAAGAGAGGTACGTAAAAAAAGGAGTAAGTGCGAACAAAATGAAAATAAATATGTTGAAAGGAAGAGGGTTTTGTCCGAATATCGCGTCAAGTACTTTCATCTCTGTTCGAAAAAGCGGAAGCGCATGATCGTTGCCGTGAGGTATAAAAAGCGCATCTGAAAGCGGGGTCGTCCGGTTCAAAGATGCGACCTCAAAGTCATCCATGTTGAAATAGCCGTTCATTATGTTTCCGGCATGGGTCGCAAAAGCAAATATGAGACACGCGGCAAGGACAAAAAAATTCTTTTTTATCTCACTTGAGGAAAGGTAAGAATTTTTCACTTGAGCGATAATTTTTTTCAAATATTCTTTGAAAAATAAAACCGTTGCGAAAGAGACGAGAAGAATGAAAACAGATATGGTAAGCCCGTTTTTGATTCCCGTGAAATAGAGTTTTGCGGTCGGTCCGAAAGCGCTGAGGCGAGTCGTATCAAAACGGGAAAGGGTAATGAGTGCGCCAGCCGAGGCTATGGAAGCGATTCCGAGAATAAAAAGATGTAGATGACGGACGAAAAATGAGTCGTTCTTTGGCATGAAATATTTACCGTTAACTCGCTGAATAATGCCGTTATTCTACCACAAAATCTGGAAACAGGAAGTAATCAAACTTTGCTTTTGGGTATATTTTTGTGGTATCATTCACCAATGACCGACAAATGGATTAAAGATACAGGGCTTGTTTTTGCGCTCGTCTTTCTTGTTCTCGGATATGTGAAAGAGAGTCAAGATCTTTTGGTTGTCTCCGGAGTACTTCTTTTTATCTCAATTTTTATTCCGCAGGCGATATATCCGGTCGCGCTTTTGTGGCAAAAGATTGCGGAATTGCTCGGGCTTATCGTCCCAAAGATATTCTTCGGCATCGTATTTTTTGCGATCATTCTGCCCATCGGTTTCCTTCGCCGGTTTCTGAAAGGTGATATGCTTTTTATTTTAAAGTGGCGCGAAGCAGAGACTGTTTTTAAGGAAAGGAATCATCTTTTTGTAAAACAAGACGTTGAACAGCCTTACTAATAATACAAATAATATAAAATATATTTTATGGATTTTTTGAAAGACATATGGGGATTTCTTGGAACCCGAAAAAAATTTTGGCTTCTTCCGACCATGATTGTCCTGGTTTTGGTCGGCGCGCTTCTTGTGTTTGGCGCAGGAAGCGCGGCGGGACCATTTATTTATACTATTTTTTAGATCGTCATGGAAACTGCATCGGACCGAAAAATATGTATTCTTGGTATTTCCGCTTATTATCATGATAGCGCTGCGGCGCTTATTGTAGACGGTACTATTGTTGCGGCGGCTCACGAAGAACGTTTTACCCGAAAGAAACATGACGACCGGTTCCCAAAAAACGCCATTCGATATGTATTATCAGAACAGGGACTTTCTCTTGCTGATCTCGATGCGATAGCTTTTTATGACAAGCCGTTCCTGAAATTCGAACGGCTTTTGGAAATATATCATGTCTTTTCCCCAAGAGGATTCAAGAGTTTTGCGATGGCGATGCCTGTATGGATAAAAGAAAAACTTTTCATGCGGGGAAATATCTGGAAAGAACTGGAAGAGATACATGGAGGAAAGATCATAAAACGCCCGGCGCTTCTCTTTTCGGAGCATCATCTTTCTCATGCAGCGAGTGCTTTTTATCCGTCTCCTTTTGAGAAAGCGGCGATTCTCACAGTAGACGGCGTGGGTGAATGGGCGACGACCACGATTGGGTTGGGGGAAGGGAAGAATATCTCCATTCTGAAAGAAACGCATTTTCCGCATTCGCTCGGGCTTCTCTATTCGGCTTTTACATATTACTGCGGATTCAGGGTGAACAGCGGGGAATACAAGCTCATGGGGCTTGCACCATATGGTCATAAAGGGAGTGCTCGGGTGGATGAATATAAAAAGAAAACCCTTGATACTCTCATTAGTCTGAAAGAAGATGGCTCACTTGCTTTAAATATGGAGTACTTTGAATTTGCTACGGGCGTTCGGATGTGTGATGTTAAAAAATGGGAAACACTCTTCGGTATTTCTCCTCGTCCGGCGGAGAGTAATATTACACAGGAACACTCGGATATGGCATTGGCTATACAAGAGATAACGGAAGAGGCGATGCTTCGTCTTGTCCGTCACGCCAAAAAACTTACAAACGCCGAGAATCTCGTGCTCGCGGGCGGCGTGGCGCTCAATTGTGTTGCGAACGAAAAAATTCGCGAGGCGGGAATATTCAAAAAAGTATGGGTACAACCGGCGGCGGGAGATGCGGGGGGCGCTCTTGGCGCCGCTTTTGCCGCTTATCATATCTGGGCAGATAAACAGCGTGTTCTTCTTGGCGGAGATGACGCAATGAATGGGTCGTATCTTGGCCCGGAGTTTTCCGATATTGAGACGATGCGCGTTATCAGGAAGTATAATGCATCATTCAAGAAATATGAAAGTTTTGAAGATCTTGCAAAAGACGCCGCCACTCTCTTGTCTGACGGAAAGGTGGTGGGATGGATGCAGGGAAGAATGGAATGGGGTCCGCGAGCGCTCGGCAACAGAAGTATTCTCGGTGATCCTCGGGTGCCGGACATGCAAAAGAAACTCAACTTAAAGATAAAACAGCGCGAGGGTTTCCGACCGTTTGCACCATCTGTACTTGCGGAAGACATGGCGGAATATTTCGAAACGAATGCCCCTTCTCCTTATATGCTCTTTACTGCGCCAGTCAAAAAATCTCGCCGAAAGCCGCTTGCACCCGCTGGTACGCCGCTCTTTGAAAGACTCTATGCTCCGCGGTCCGATATTCCCTCCGTCACGCACCTTGATTATTCGGCCCGTATTCAGACGGTCTCGAAAGACACGAACGAAAGATACTGGAAACTCATTTCCGCGTTTAAGGAAAAAACCGGCTACGGTCTCATAATCAATACGAGCTTTAATGTGCGGAACGAACCGATCATCTGTACCCCCGAAGACGCCTATCGATGCTTCATGTCGACTGAAATGGACTATCTCGTGGTCGGAAACATTTTATTCGAGAAAACATCCCAGCCGAAATTTATAAGCGGAACATTTAACCTCAAGTTCAATGAATTGGATTAAAAACCATAAAGCTGATATTGCACTAGCTCTTGTGAGTTTTGTTGTGACGATTGTTGTCGTTGATGCGGTGCTGTATTTTACTCATTACCGGTATGTTATTCTCAAGACAATTTATCCGCGGTTCTATTTTATGAAAGATCTTGAGATAGGACATGATATCGGAATAAACGTTGCCACAACAACTCATCTTTTTGAAGATTCCTCCTATCCTGTTTGGTCAAATGATCTGGGTTGTTTTGACACTGCTTATGCAAGCGAAACGCCCTATATATATCTTGCCGGCGATAGCTTGACGTGGGGTTTTAGCCCTTTTGAGGATATGTGGGGAACAAGGACGCAAGATATTGTAGGTGTTCGAACCCTTAAGTGCGGCGTAACGGGCGGTTATGGTACGAAGCAGGAATTTATAAAAGCATCGCGCATTCTTGCTCGCCTGCCAGCGCCCCCGAGCCTCATCGTCGTAGAGCACTTTGACGGCAATGACATTGACGAGGATACGAATTTCCCCATCAATACGGTGTACAATGGGTATGTAATGCCCAATCTCGCTAAGGGCGGAGTCACGGAAGCGCAGGCGGAAGAAAAATATGCTCGTTTTGATGCGACATGCACGACGGAACCGCCAGCACACCCGACGGTACAGCAAATACGATGTTTCCTTTCCAATCATTCCGTACTCTATAATTTTATCAAGAAAGACATGAGGGGGTGGCTGACCGCGCTCTTTCCTCAATCAGTTCTTGAAAAGTTTGATTTAATCGCGCATGAAAAAAAAGTTGCGGTGTTAAGTAACGATACTGGTGATTTCGAGAAACATCTCCAAAATATTCTATCGTTCAAGAAGTTGGCGCAAGAGAAAAACTCAAAACTTTTATTCGTTCTTGTTCCCGGTAATAATGAAAAATTAAAATTATTTCTTGATAAAGAAAATATATCGTACATTGATCTCGGTCCAGCTTTTGAGAAATACGGGAAAGTAAAACCGCTCCGCTGGAAAATCAACGGACACTGGAACCCTAACGGTCAGCATCTTGCCGGGTTTGCGATATCAAAATTTATCATTGAAAATGATCTCGTCTCTGTTCCGGACAAGGAGGGTTCGCTCATAACCATTAATTCATCTATGCGAACAGAATTTGGGGGTCCGTTGTAGAGTTGAAGGTTTATCCAGCTCTAAAGTTACGCTTAAAAACACACTTTATAGCTTTATGAACTGCTCACTTTATAAACTCATTTGTACCATTTATACGTCGCGACAGCTCCGTCTTCAAGGGAAATTTTGTGTTTCCATCCGAGTTTATGGAGCCGGTTTACGTTGAGCCATTTTCGGGGCGTACCGTCGGGCTTGGTCGTGTCCCATACAATTTTTCCTTTGAATCCGACGGTCTTTTTAACGAGCCCCGCGAGTGTTTTAATGGAAACGTCTTTTCCTGTGCCGATGTTGACGATATCGGGCTTATCGTAGGTATTCATGAGAAAAACACAGGCATCCGCAAGGTCATCGACGTGGAGAAACTCTCGCTTCGCTTTGCCAGTACCGAAGACGGTCACTTCTTGTTGTCCCGCAATCTTCGCTTCGTGGAATCTTCGCATGAGTGCGGGGAGGACATGCGCTCTTTCGTAATCAAAATTATCATTCGGACCATAGAGGTTGGTCGGCATGACGGAAATGAAATTTGCGCCATACTGTCGATGGTATGCCCGACACATCATGATGCCAGCAATCTTTGCCGCAGCGTATGCCTCGTTGGTCGGCTCAAGCTTTCCGTTCATAAAGTATTCTTCCTTGATGGGTTGAGGAGCAAGGCGGGGATAAATACAGGAACTCCCGAGAAAGAGAAGTTTTTTCACTCCGTTCACCTGCGATTGGTGGATGATGTTGTTTTGTATTGTGAGGTTTTCAAAAATAAACTCCGCCGGGCGCGTATCGTTTGCCAGTATTCCGCCGACTTTAGCCGCAGCGAGAAAAACATACTCCGGTTTTTCCTCGGCGAAAAAATCCGCCACCGCTTTTTGGTCAAGGAGATCGAGTTCCGCACGTGTTCTAAGAATGAGATTTTTATAGCCATTCTTTGCGAGGTGGCGCACGATCGCGGAGCCGACGAGCCCTCTGTGTCCCGCAATATATATCTTCGAGCTTTTATTCATCATGAGATTCTAAAACCGGCTATTGATAAAAATTTCTTTATATACGGGTCCCATGTTTCATTAATATGGTCAAACCAGTGATATTCTTCAGATTGATCATCTATGGTGACGCGTTCTGATTTCGCGGTTCCTTGAAAAATGATATTGATAGTGTGGGTTGATTTTCCGAATGGTCCATCGGTGAAAAAAGTCTCATCTACGCCGAGCAGTTTCAGGTCTTGTACGCGAAGCCCCGTTTCTTGGAGCGCTTTCCTTTCTGCCGCATCGGCAAAACGCTCGTCTCGAAGTATGCGCCCGCCCGGAAGCCACCACTTGCCTTGCACAGGAGCGTTCTTTCTTTTTACCAGAAGGAAAGAGTCGTTCTGTACGAGTACTATATCAATGCAGGCAATCGGCATCAGACGATGGAATTCTTTGTATTGTTCCAGGGGGATTGCGCTTGTTTGGGTTTCAGTCATATATCGTCGAATTACTTTCTACTTTCGATCGCGAGATCTGCGTCTGCCATAAGTTTTGCTAATTCTTTGAATTTTGTTTTCGGTTCCCAGCCAAAAGCTTTCTTCGCTTTGCTATAATCTCCGAGAAGAACGTCAACTTCTGCAGGGCGGAAATATTTGGGGTCTACTTCTACGATCGTCTTTCCTGTTTTTTTGTCCGTCCCTTTTTCCTCCGCCCCTTTGCCTTTCCAAATCAGTTCAAACCCAAGATGTGCTGCGGACTCTTCGACAAACTCCCTCACGGTATGGGTTTCGTTGGTTGCGAGGATGAAGTCATCGGGGGTATCATGCTGAAGCATAAGCCACATGCCGTAGACGTAATCTTTCGCATACCCCCAGTCTCGTTTTGCGTCCATGTTGCCGAGATAGAGCTTGTCTTCTTTTCTTAATTTTATCCGCGCAAGTCCGCGAGTAATTTTTCGCGTAACGAAGGTTTCGCCGCGTCGCGGACTTTCGTGATTAAAGAGAATGCCGTTTGAGGCGAATAGCCCGTAGCTCTCGCGATAATTTTTGGTGATCCAATAGGCATAGACCTTCGCGCATCCGTACGGCGAGCGGGGATAGAACGGCGTCGTTTCTTTTAGAGGAAGTTCAAGCGCTTTTCCGAACATTTCACTTGAGGAAGCCTGGTAGAATTTTGTTTTGATACCGGAGTCTTTAATAGCATCAAGAATTCGAAGCGTGCCTATTCCGGTAACGTCGCCGGTATATTCAGGCATTTCAAAGCTGACTTGTACATGGCTTTGTGCGCCGAGATGATATATTTCGTCGGGGTGTATTTTTTCCAAGAGTCGGCTAATATTGCTTGAATCTGACAGGTCTCCATAATGGAGGTGAAGTTTGATACCATTGATATGAGGATCTTGATACAGATGATCAATACGCGAGGTATTGAAAGTGCTGGCGCGTCTTATAACGCCATGTACCTCATACCCCTTTTCCAAAAGGAGTTCGGCAAGATAGGATCCGTCTTGTCCGGTTATTCCGGTTATCAGCGCTTTTTTCATGATGCAATTATAATAACCTTTTTAGTTTCCGATAGTTACACATTATATAGGAGCATTCGGAGATAGGCAATTTGTTGTGATTACTGTTGTCATTTTGTGTTAAAAGTATATTCTTTTGATATGTATTCTGTTATTCTCTGCGGGGGGTCGGGGACGCGGTTGTGGCCGCTTTCCCGGAAAAATTACCCCAAACAATTTCTCGCTCTCGCGGGTCGCAACTCTCTTTTACAGGAGACGTTTTTGCGCATGCGAAAAGCGATGCCGACAGAGCGTATTTTCTTCGTGACGAACAAGCAGAATTTTTTTAATGTACTCAATCAGATACGAGAGATACATCCTGATTTTGAAGAAAAAAATATAATCATGGAACCGGCGAGCAAGAATACGTTGCCTGCGATTGCCTGCGCCGTAAAGTATTTGCAGGACACCATCGGCGTTCCATCAACTGAACCGATACTTTTCGCGCCGGCGGATCATCTTATCGCAAACAGCGATGCTTTTATACAGCTCATGTTGGAGATGGAAAAAGAAATCGACAACGCTATCGGGACTATAGGCATTATGCCGACGAAACCGGAAACGGGGTACGGGTACATACAGAAAGGCGAGGCGCGCGGAGGACATTTCGCGGTTTCCGCATTTAAAGAAAAACCGACTCATGGTGTTGCCGCAGAATACGTTGAGAGCGGCAAGTTTTTGTGGAATTCCGGCATGTACATGTTTTCGATTAAAACTTTTGCTGAAGAGCTGAGGAAATACGCACCGGAAGTGGCGAAAGTATTCCAATCATCGCCGGAGGGTTTCGTGGAAAATTTTTCACGTCTCCCCGCGCTTTCTATAGACAATGGCATTTCGGAAAAGTCAGACCGCGTGATCGTCTTTGAGGGAAATTTCGGCTGGAGCGACATAGGGTCTTTCGACAGCTTGGCGGAGGCGACTGCGGGAACGGCAGAATATAAACCGCGTCACGTGGGGGTTGATTCCAGAAATGTGTTCGTCCATTCGACAAGCAATCGGCTTATCGTCACGCTCGGCGTCGATGATCTGGTGGTGGTGGAGAACAACGACAGCATCCTCATTCACAAAAAGGGACGAAGCGAAGATGTGAAAAAAGTCCTTCGCCATTTGGAAGAAAACAAATACCCGGAGATAGAGCATAATGTGATAGTGCATCGCCCGTGGGGAAGGTATGAAGTCCTTCTTGATGCGCCGTTTTATAAAACAAAAAAACTTCTGGTATATCCCGGGAAAAAACTTTCGCTCCAGTCTCACCAGCACCGTGCCGAGCACTGGGTGGTGGTGTCGGGCGTGGTGAAAGTCACCAAAGGCGAGGAAACATTTCTCCTGCAAAAAAACGAAGGAACATTCATTTCCTCACACACCAAACACCGTATCGAAAATCCCGGGAAAGTGAATTTGGAAATTATCGAAGTCCAGACGGGAGAGTATCTCGGAGAGGATGACATTGCCCGGTATGAGGATGATTTTAAACGAGTATAAAAACCACAAGTCTTCTTCCAAAACTCAAAATAGCAAATTCTAGCATATGCTAGAATTTGCTATTTTGAGTTTTGGCTTTTTATGTGCAAAAAATGCCCCGCGGGAATACCGCGGGGCGCCTATTTTTAGCGAAGCACTTTGAAAACTTCCGGGCGCGCAGAGACATATTTTGCGAATGCCATACTGCTTGAGATTCCGGGCGACTCCACCCACATATAATTTATCAGAAGAGGGCGTAATGAATCAATGCCGATATGAAAGTCGTCTTCTCGTTCTGTGTCGGAGCGTTTCGGGCGGATGCCTGAGTGCGACCATTCTATATCGTCAGGTTCCAGCTCGACGCCGAAAGCGTTTGCAACTCGCAAGAATTCTTCTTTTGGCGAGGGATCTTCGTTATAAAATGTTTTTGAAGGAACTCTTTTTGCGTTCGGTCCCAAGAAAAGACTGCCGTCCGGACGTGGTCCGAAATGGATGCCTTTTCCCGGATGTTTCGATGAAACCACCGGATAGACGAGGCGGCTAACGAGGTTTCGCTTTTCCGGATTGATAACCTTATAATACTCTCCGCGCCACGGGTATTGGAGATAGCGTTTTTCGCCGAGAGCCATATTTGCAATGTCGTCGGCGTAGAGTCCGGCGGCATTGATGAGCACTTTTGCATGCACTTCCATTTTTGTCGTTTCGATGATGGTGCGATTTCCCTCGAAACGAATGTCTTTGATTTCGTTTTCGTAAAAGAAGCGTACGCCTGAGTAAACAGCCTCGCACTCAAGTGCCTGCACAAACCGGAGAGAATCGATCACTGAAACACTTGGAATAAAAACTCCAGCGGCGGCGTTGATATTCGGCTCGAGTTTTTTGATTCCGATACCCGTCAGAACTTCAAAATCTATGCCGTGCTTTTTCCCGCGGCGCAAGAGGTGCCACAATGATGCCGTTCCTTCGTACACGATGCGCGGACGCCGTATCTCCGAAGAGGGAACGGCAATCACCATTCCGCATTCATCAAGCAGCGGGACATTGTTTTCTTTTGCAAAATCATGCGCGAGCACATACCCCATTTTGGCGAACCGCGCCTTCCAAGAATTCGGTTCTTGATGGAAGCCGGAGTGAAGCACCCCGCTGTTTTTCGAGCTTGTTTCCAGTCCCGGAGCGCGATGGCGTTCAAGGACGGCAATGGAACGACTAGGGAAAACTTCCGCCATGCGCAATGCCGTCGCAGCTCCCATCGTTCCCGCACCGATGATCGCGACATCGTAGGTATTCATTGTCTCTCTCCTTATTCTGTTAGTAAAAATTCTGTATATGTCTAATATGGACCGTACCATAACTCACTTCATATGGCAAGTAGCGTATAGTTTCTTTCTCGTGCTATGATTAACGACAATGAACATATCAAACATCGAAACGCTTTTGCGGAGAATAACACTTGTGAGTATTTTTATCGTGCCGTTCTTGGCATTTCTTGTACCCTCATCGCTCTTCTTTCCTTTTATTACGGGCAAGAACTTTGCGTTCCGGATTCTCGTCGACGTGATGTTCGCGTCATGGGCTTGCTTGGCGTACTATCGCGCACAATATCGCCCGAAATTCTCGTGGATCATGGCCGCACTTGCGGCATTTGTGGGGATAGTGTTTATTGCTGACATCTTTGGGGCGAACCCTTATCGAAGTTTCTGGTCTAATTACGAACGCATGGAGGGTTTTGTCGGTCTTCTTCATCTCTTCGGGTACTTCGTTGTCGCGGGCTCGGTACTTTCGACAGAAAAGCTGTGGACCAGGTTTTTCCATACCATCATTCTCACGAGTGTCATCATGGTTTTTTACGGACTCATTCAGCTCGGGGGCGGAGCAGAGATCAACCAGGGCGGTGTCCGGCTTGATGGAACGCTTGGGAACGCCGCTTATTTGGCGGTATACATGCTTTTTAGTATTTTCTTTACCGCTCTTTTGTTCGTGCGCCACAAAGGGGCGAGTTTTGTAAAATGGATATATGGGATCATTATGTTCTTTCAGGGGCTGATATTGTTCTATACCGCAACCCGGGGCGTTATGGTCGGACTTGCTGTCGGCATTGTCATTTCTTCGGTTTTGGTGCTGTTGCTTGCAAAAACAAACCGCCGTCTTCGAATCGCGGCGCTTGGAGCTATCGGCGTGCTTGTTCTCAGTATCGCCTCTCTTGCCGTATTCCGGGATTCTTCGTTTGTGAAAGAGAGCGGAGTACTGAATCGTATCGCGATGTTGCCGCAAGAAGCGCTGAGCAATCCTCGCTTTAAAGTGTGGGGTATGGCGATTGACGGATTTAAAGAACGTCCGCTTTTGGGCTGGGGGCAGGATAATTTCAATGTCGTCTTCAACAAATACTATGACCCGAAGATGTACAGCCAAGAGCAATGGTTCGACCGCGCGCACAATATCTTTTTTGACTGGCTGATCGCCGGGGGTATTTTGGGACTCCTTGGCTATCTTTCGCTCTTCACTGCGGCTATTTTCTTGGTGTGGAGAAACAAAGCAAAAAACGTGGTCGCCCGGTCTGAGGCGGGGGTGTCGTGGCTCGCAAGATGGAAAAATACTTTGAAAAGCTACTTGTCCGGAGAGAATACCGAGCATGTACTTGAGGCGAGTTTGTTGTCCGGGCTGCTCACCGCTTATTTTATCAACAACATTTTCGTTTTCGACAACCTCTTCAGCTACATACTCTTTTTCTCCCTTCTTGCCTATCTGCACTATCGGCATTCGGACAATGGAAGTGTGCCTGCGCAAGTTTCGACAAAAGCGCGCAATGCGGCCGCAGAAAAACTCCCGTTCGGTCCAGTCGCAATAACTGTTTCGATCGCGCTTGTCGCGGTGGTCTATTTCGTCAACCTCAAACCTCTGTTCGCCAACCAGGCTCTGATCGAAGGAATTTCCCCGCACGGCAATACTTTCACGAAGGAGAATATCGATGCCTTTAAAAGAGCGCTTGGGTACCATTCTTTTGGAAACGGCGAATTGCGCGAGCAGATTCTTCAATCAGCGCTTCGGGTGAAGGACGCCTCGGTCGACGCCGCATTACGGCAAGAAATGTTCGATCTGGCAAAGTCCGAAATGCTTTTACAGGTACAAGCTGCACCCGAGGATGCCCGGTATGAAATGTTTACCGGAATGCTCTTTTTCCAGTATGGGCAGAATGAAGAAGCGCTGGCGCATTACAAACGGGCGCATGAACTTTCACCCAATAAACAGACAATCGACTTCAACCTCATTCTCTCATATATTAACGCTCAAAAGATTGATGAAGCCTACAGCTTGGCAAAAGAAGCATATGAGCTTGAGCCGGCATTCGGAGAAGCTGCAAAATTCTATGCCATCACGGCAATGTATAAAGGCGACGATCGTTTTGCAAATGAGCTTTTGGGAAAAACATTCGGTACGGAACTGTATTACGACGACATGCTGATCAATGTATATGCTCAACTCAAAAAATTTGATAAGATCATTGCCGTACTACAGAAAAAACTTGGAGAAGGAGGAGATGACCCGCAAACACGGCTTCGTCTCGCGGCATCGTACTTGGAAATGGGGAACAAAGCTGCGTCTCTTGCCGAAATACAGAAGATCATCGACGCACACCCTGATTTCAAAGCGCAAGGAGAGTACTATATGAATGAGATTCGCGCAGGCAGAAAACCGTAGCGCCCGCGCTTTCATTATGAAACTTTCCATTGTCATTCCCGTCTTCAACGAAGAAAGAACGATTCTTGAGGTTCTTGATACCGTCCGGCGCGTTCATTTGCCGGATGGATGGGAGAAGGAGATCATTGTTGTTGACGACGGTTCGACAGACCGCACGCGGCACCTTTTGCAGCAGGCTGATTTCGCGCAGAGTACGGACGTTACGATTCTTCTCAGAGAAAAAAATGAAGGGAAAGGTGCGGCGCTCAAGCTCGGTTTTTCGCTTTGCACGGGCGACTATATCATCATACAAGATGCGGATTTAGAGTATGACCCGAAAGAGTATTCCGGCTTGATTGCTCCGATAACCCGGAAAGAAATCGACATCGTTTTCGGCTCGCGGAACATGAAGAGGGGTAACACTTCTTTCAATGCAGTTTATTTTTACGGCGGAGCGGCTCTCACAAAAGTTTTCAATCTCTTTTTCGGAACGCGCTTGAGCGATATTACCACGTGTTATAAAGTTTTTCCCCGATCATTCGTTCCGCGCCTCGCGGCTTTCCCCGGTCGCGGCTTTTCTTTTGATGCCATTGAGCTGACATATGCGCTCGCGAAAGGAAGAAGCATCATTGAAGTTCCGATTACTTATGCGACAAGAACGAGAAAAGAAGGTAAAAAGCTTAAGGTGAGGCATGGGATAAAGTGCATTCTTTCGATTTTGGAAATAAAAACGAGGGAAGCAGTACCGAAAGGAATTTTCCGCCGAACCATCAAAAGGATTCGTCGAGAGGATTCTTGATTTTCCGTAAAGTACCCTATATTAGGGGTATTTTTTCTTCCACACGGTTTGCTTGACTTGTGTACCCTTGTGCGTATAATAGGGGATACGTTCGTTGAAATAGCGTCTCTTAATTGGGCGCCACATAAAGTAAATACGTGCAACAACACAAAATTGTAAGTCAAAAAAACAAATGAAAGGAAAGAGATTTTCTTTTGTTTCACTCTTGTTATTCTTTTTTTAGAGTTTGATCCTAGCTCAGGATGAACGCTGGCGACGTGGATAAGGCATGCAAGTCGAATGCTTCGCAAGGAGCATGGCGAACGAGGTAGTAACGCGTAGGAACGAACCCGGGAGTCAGGGATAATCCGTCGAAAGGCGGGATAATACTTGATAATCTCTTCGGAGCAAAGATTCATCGCTCCTGGATCGGCCTGCGTAGTATCAGCTAGTTGGTAGGGTAATGGCCTACCAAGGCTATGACGCTTAGGGGAGCTGAGAGGCTGACCCCCACCGATGGAACTGAGATACGGTCCATACACCTACGGGTGGCTGCAGCCGAGAATATTCCACAATGGGCGAAAGCCTGATGGAGCGACGTCGCGTGATTGATGAAGTCCTTAGGGATGTAAAGATCTTTTATGAGGGAGAAAGTTATTGATAGTACCTCATGAATAAGGGGTTGCTAAACTCGTGCCAGCAGCAGCGGTAATACGAGTACCCCGAGCGTTATCCGGAATTATTGGGCGTAAAGGATGCGTAGGCGGTCATGTTAGTCTTTTGTCAAATCTCCCGGCTTAACCGGGAACCCGCAAAAGAAACGGCATGACTTGACGATGCGAGAGGTGTGCGGAACTCATGGTGTAGGGGTGAAATCCGTTGATATCATGGGGAACACCAAAAGCGAAGGCAGCACACTGGCGTATTCGTGACGCTGAGGCATGAAAGCGTGGGTATCGAACGGGATTAGATACCCCGGTAGTCCACGCCCTAAACGATGATCTCTAGTTTTTCGGAGTATCGACCCTCTGGGAGACAAAGCTAACGCGTTAAGAGATCCGCCTGGGGAGTACGGCCGCAAGGCTAAAACTCAAAGGAATAGACGGGGAC
>CAYRXD010000004.1:0-32848 GCA_964428135.1 uncultured Candidatus Saccharibacteria bacterium
AACCGAAGCGATGCGGTTTAAGGTATCGAGCGAGATGCCGTTTTTTCCGCTTTCGATTCTTGCAATGACGGATTGGGGCATTTTTGCTTTTTCTGCCAGTGTTTTTTGCGTGAGCTGTTGTTTCATTCGTATATCGCGGATTTGATTGGCAAGTTCAAACCGCGCCATTTCTTCATTGTAAGCGTGCTGAAATTCCTTGGACTGAAAACTTTTTTTGAATACTTGGTCAAAGGTTTTAAATTTCAAGGTTGTGTTATTTTTTATTTTATTATTGGACTGTTTTTTATTCATATTTTTATCAATTTATTTTTGCGTAAGCATTTTATATATTTTTTCGGCTTGGTCTATCTGGCTCTTTGGTGTTTTGGCTGTTTTCTTGATAAAAGCTCCAATGAAGTATATCGTATTTTTTTCTGAAAAGAAAACGATGCGGTGTTGCTTTATAATAAGTTCTTTTATCGGACTTTTTAATGTCTTGATATACAAAAGGTGGAAATCTCCTTTCATCATAACCGTAGTGGCTGCCGCTATTTTTGCTTGGTCTGCTAAACTTTGTTGTTGTATAAACTCCTCCACGGACTCAAGGAAAGATGCTGTAAAATTACTTTCTTCTTCATTCATAACACGGTTTGGTTATTGCTATTAACCGACCTTTGTTTGAGTATAGCAAAATTGCTATACTGTTGTCAACGGCGAAGAGAAAAACCTTTTGGTTATAAAATATTGCGCATTATGTTATTCATTTTCTTTTGCAAATTCGTCCGCAAGGATTATGGCGAGTTTCGGGGTGATTATTTCTTTTTCTTTCAAATCTTTGAGTATTTTTTGCTCTTCTTTGTAAACGCCGCGCAAAATAAACCGTTCATCTATGGCGCGAATAACGTGTTTTTGTTTCGGATCGTTTCGGAATTCTTTCACTTTGGCGCGAGCGTTTTGCTCAAGATCTTCATATCGCGCAATAACGCTGTCAAAAGTCTCTTTTTCGCCGACAAGAGGCGTATCGATAGCCATAAGCTCGCGCAAATCTTTGGCGGCTTTTCGCGCGAGAATCATTTTGGCGCGGTAGTACATATAGAGCGTTTCAATGTCGTTTTTCGCTATTGACGCGCTCTTTTCCTCCATCGTCCCCTCGTCGGCAATTTTTGCGCGATGATCGGAAAGTTCTTCAAGAATTTTTTTGAATACCGTTTCGTTTATTTCCCGATACGTAAAAAGGGTTTTCAGAAAATGCTTTTGCACTCCGACGGCATGTACGTAAAGTACGCGCGAGAACAAATCGTGAGAACTCCGAGAAATAGTCCTCCATTCCGTTTCGGCATTCTCATATTTTCCCTCATATCTTTTTTTTATGTTTTCGTACGTTTCCGCGTCTACGTATCGGCGCTCTCGAAAATCACCGAGCCGCTTGATGACGTGCGAGTATATCAAGAGCTTGCTTTCTTCCCGCTCTATTTTTTCAAGCGGAGTAAGGTCGGTGAGTTTCAAAAAGCGCATGAATGGTCCGATGGTGGTGGCTTTAATGAAGAGCGTGAAATAAATGCAAGCAATGGTAAGTCCTATGAGAAATTCTTTTACGGTAAACGCGTATTGCCAGCCGGAAACGGTGAATGTATCGGGGATAAGCAACACCATAGTCACGGCAAGCGCCCCGCGAAGCGACCCCCATGCGAGGAGATGCTGCCATGAGGCTGGAATTTCTTTTTCGCTCTTCGTAAAATTAAGCGCGCCGACCACGCTGTAAACGGAAATCGCGCGCGCGATAGCGACAACAAAAACAGCTGCGAGCGCGGGTATGACGAGAGCGGCAAAATTAATCGGCAGACTTTCAATCAAAAGACCGATGAGAATAAAAACGATGGAGTTACAGAGAAAAGCGAAATATCCCCAGAACTTTTCCATGTATTCCTCCACCTCCGGGGAGATTTTGCGTCTCCCGTAATTGCCGACCACCATGGCGGCGGTCATCGTCGCGATAATGGAGGAGAATTTTATTTCCTGCCCGCCGATGGATGCATAATGATTGAGAATCTCGGAAACAAGAAAGGTGAGATGCGCCACAACGAGCGTGAGCGTAATTTCAATGTGTTCGTTGTTGCGGACGCGCTCGATGAGTTTTGAAAAAATGCCCCCCAGAAGCGCGCCGAGCAATATCCCCCCGAGAACCATGCTTGTAAACAGAAACATTCCCTCAAATACGGACGCGCTTCCTTGGTAGCCTTTGGTCAGTATTTCAAGAACAATAAGAAAAAGCGCAAAAGATGTTCCATCGTTAAGCAAGCTCTCGCCTTCAAAAATGAGAGAGAGCCTCTGCGGCGCGCCGTATTCTTTAAAGAGCGCCAAAACGGCGACGGGGTCGGTGGCGGAAATAAGCGCGCCAAAAAGAAGCGCAACCTGAAACGGAATAGGGTAGCCGATGAGCGAAAGCAGCGCCGTCAGTCCGAAAGCGATGAGAAGAGCCGAGATGAGCAGGCTCACGACCGAGAGAAGCGATATGGAACGCACGCTCCCAAGCATCTTCTTGATATTTATATTGTACGCGGATTCAAAAATGAGCGCGGGAAGAAAGACGAAAAACAGCAAATCCGGCGTTAATTGGAAACTGGTCAAATACGAAAAAAACGAGAGTTTGGAAACGGGGATGAGAAGGAGCCCGACAACAACCAAGCATACGGTATACGGAAGCCGGATTTTCCGCGCCGCAAAAAACGTTCCGGTGGAAAGGAGCGCGAGAGTGACAATGGAAAGCATTATTTCAAGCATGATGCTCATAGAATGTATCCTATACTATACCGCATGAAGAAATTTTTCAATGGAAGAAGGGCATAAGAACCTGCTCAAAATCTCACCGCCCAAAAAACTAAAAACATAGATTTTTAGCTCTTCAACAAAACTTCAAAAACGAAAACCCAGTGAGCATTCCGAGAACGGGAGGCAAGCCGAGATTATGCTCGAAAAGCGTTTTTATTTCTTCCGAATGATCCAAAGCAAGCGATAGATTAGAGCTTTTCTATTTCCTTGAGATCTTTGTCGGGAACATACAAAATTATTAAACCGAGGATAATTCCGCCGACGGCGGTCCACAGATGGCTTCCGCCGAAAAATATACTATCGAGCTTATCCAGAACATACCAGATGCCCCGCCAAATTAAAACGAGTCCTATGACAATGGAGATGTTCTTGGCAAGATAAGAAACGGTGAGTGTTTTATTTTTTTTCATTTTGTTTTCGAGTGAACTTGTAAATGATAAGCGCCACCGCTAAAACCGCGGGGACAAACAAATATTTTTCCATTTCTGAAATCTTTTCCGCGTACTTCAGGTATGCCGCTCCCGCATACCAACCGAAAATCCCGAGAAAAAATCCGCGAATCGCCGCGCCCGCGGCGGTAACGGCGATAAAATGAGAAACGGGATACCGCACAAAACCGCAAAAACCGGAAATGACGACGCTCGGCATTATGGGTAATACGCGCGCCGTAAACAAAATCGCTTCATCGCGATGCCCGCGAATAAACCCTTTTTCGGTTTCTTCAATGGTCTTCCACGATAAGCCGATGAATCTTCCCCACTTCTCCACCGCCGACCGTCCGCCGAAATAGCAGAAATAATACGGGAGAAGCGAGCCGATGGTTAAACCCAATCCGACAGGAACCCCGATGCGAAAAACGGCGGGAATGATTACTTCGCCAAATGCACTTGTTTGCGGAAGAAGGAAAAACCCCGCCGCCATTGGCACAAGCGGAGACGGTATAAAAAAAATAACTTCCTCCAAAATGGCCGCCGCAAAAACGCCGAATGGTCCTCCGGTGGAAACTATTGATTGCGTAATTTGTATGAGTTTATCAAACATGGATTTTGATTACCCGCGAAGGACGACGTAAACGATATACGCAACATACAGGACGATAAAAAAATCCCCTGTCCTCGGTCAATCGTATGCCTTTTGCCGATAAACATGACAAGGAACAACATTATGGCGGCGAATACGGCAAAGACCGCATCCGTTGTCAAATCTTCGGAAAATGGCAGCGGGTGAATAACCGCGCTGAACCCCAACACCCAAAAAACATTGAAAATATTTGATCCGACCACGTTTCCCACCGCTATATCCGCGTTTTTTTATACGCGGCGACAGCAGAGGTGGCGAGTTCCGGCAATGATGTCCCAATCGCCACAATCGTGAGACCGATGAGCGCTTCGCTTGCGCCGAGTGCCGAGGCGATACCGACCGCAGAGTCAACCACCCATTTACCCCCGACGGAGAGCCCCAAAAGCCCGGCGAATACCATCATCCACGAACGAGAAAGCGAATACCGGCGGATTGCCGGCTCCTCCAAATCGGCAGATTCCGCCTTGCTGATTCCAAAGATGTAGTAGAGAAAAATTACAAAAAAAGAAAGCAGTGCAAAACCGTCAATGCGAGTAAGTCCGGAAAAACTTCCGCCATCGATAAGTGCGTCGTTTGCCATAAGCGCCACCAAAAGAACCGCAAGCAGGCTGAACGGAATTTCTTTCCATGTCGTTTGCTTTTTTACCGCCAATGGAAAAATGGCGGCGGAAATTCCCAGAATGAGGAGAATATTCGCGATATTGCTTCCTAAAATATTTGCGATGGCAATATCGGTGCTTCCCCTCACGCTCGCAAGCACGCTCACTATAAGCTCCGGCGAGGAAGTTCCGAATGCCACAATCGTAAGACCGATGACAATTGAGGGGATGCCGAATCGTTTGGCAATGGACGATGCGCCGTCCACAAGCAAATCCGCTCCTTTTATAAGGAACACGAAAGCGATGGGAAGCAGTAAATAAGTTAAAACCATGGACAATATCAATATTATTCCAACGGCACCATCCACGAGAATTTTCGCTCTTTTACGGTGCCTATACCAAGAAGCGTGAAATCAACCTTTTTCGGCATCGGCGCAAATGTTCCGAAATGCAAAATTCCTTCTCTGTGGTGTCCGCCGGGCGGATCGCCTTCCCACGAAGTCGGCAAAAGTACAGTGCCGTCCTCATCCTCGAACACCGCCGCGCGCATCATATCCGCGGACAATTCTCCCGCGTGCGTATCCATTGAAATCTTGAAATCAATACCATTTTCGAACTGCGGAATAACGCTGACCGATACTTCCCCGCCCGCATCCCGTTCGGTTTTAAACAAAAAATCAAACAGCGGAATGTCGTGGCGGAAATAAAAAAGCAGTCCGGCAATGATTGCCGCGCCAGCGATGGGAAGAACAAGTATTTTGTTTATTTTCATACCAGTTATGTGTTTTGTGTTTTATGATGCCATGTTTTTTGAACTTACCGTACACGCACGGCACCCTTCATTGAGGCGTCTTGACGCGAAATAGAGCGAAACGAATAAGAACAGGAAAGCCGCAAACATTATGTACCATCGGTACTGCACCAGCGTCATGACAGCGCCAAAGCCGAGAAATCCGAAGAGCGCGGTAAGGCACATGCCGCAGGTTGCGGAAGCGAAAATGGAAGATGAAATGCCCGAGAGCAAGCCGATGCCGGAGAAGGCGGCGCTGCCGAGGTTCTGCCGCACTGTGCCGAATTTTTGTACGAATATATTTGTTTGTACAGTGAGCGTAAGAGCCCCGAAGAAGGACAGGAGGAGCAAGAGCGCGTAGTCTTTGAAACGAAAGAGTTCCGCCTGAAACAGTATGTCATTGCCGGGAATCGAGGCAAGCGGAATGGCAAACATTCCCGCAAAGAACGCCGCCCAAAGCACAATGAAGAGCGCCGCCATTTTCCGCGAAGAAAGCGTTGTTTTGGCTGCCGTAAAGATGGTCAAGAAAGCTTTCATAGAATTTTATGCCACGTATCGCCGGTATCGCCGCTTTTATAGAGAACGCTTTCGCTCGTCAGCGCGTAGACGATGTTCGGATTGCTCCGGTTAAACGCAATGTGAAAAACCCCCTCTCCATTCCAGTCTTCGGCGGCTTTCTTCCACGTTGTACCGCCGTCAATGCTTTTTCCAAGCCCTTTCAATTTTTCTGAAAACGCAAGCAGGATTTTCGCGTCTTTCGGGTGAATGGCGATAACCGGCACGGCGCCGCCGTCCAGTTCTTTTGAAAGCGGCGCAAAGTTTGCTCCTTTGTCGCGGCTTATTATGGCGCCATTGACCGTCGCGGCGTAGAGGATATTTTCATCTTGCGAATCGGCGGCGAAAGCGTAGGGCTGTATCTTTTGCCCCGAGCCGCCGCCCAGAACCTCCCAATTTTTCCCCTGGTCGGCGCTTTTCTGCAATGCTCCGCGATACCAGCCGTAAATAAGGTTTGAGTTTACCGGGCTTACCGCCATTGAATGAAAATCAACGGGACCGGAAATACCGTCTGACACCTTGTTCCACGTTACGCCTCCGTCCAAAGATTTCCGGAAACCGCTATTCCCGCCCGTGCTCGGATGCCCGCTCGAAAAGAAAATGTTTTGTTCCGTCGGGTGAACGGAAAAGCCCATGTAGTCATCGCGGCTTTCCCCGATTCGGTACAAATCCTTTTCATTCATCAAAACGAAAAGCCCGTAGTGCGTGGCGATGTAGAGCTTGTTTTGATCGGCAACATCAACCGCCAAACCATGCGCGTGAGAAATAGACGATTCCGGCGTAAGCCCGTTTTGAGCGGGAGAAATTTTCTTATCCGGCAACCCGTTTTTTTGACCACCTGAGGAGCTCAAAATGGAAATCCCCGCCCCAAGCGCCAAAATAACGATGCTGAAAATGAGATATTTTTTAAATTCTTGTTTCATACAAAAGAATGATTAACGGCAAAAATGCACTTATGCTGAAAAACATTTTTCGACAAAGAGTTTTTTCAGAATGTGTTTAGGCGATTGCAAATGCTTTTGCAATCATGTTTGTGCATCCAACTTACATCGGCATATCCATCATCATACCACTCATATTCATTCCCATCATTGATTTTCCGTCCATCATGCTCGCGCCGTCCGCTTTATGCTGTTTTCCGTTCGCTTCCAAATCCTTGCCTTTTGATACCATTTCATTGTCTCCCGATTTCGCGCCGCGATCCTGCATCATCATGCCGGAGTCCATCATAAGCGTTCCCATTTTCTCCATTCGCGCGCCGTCGTCCGTCATCATCTTCATCATCTCGTTCATTTGATTTTTTGACATACCGACATCGTACGTTTGCTTTGCCGAGAAATACCCGCCGGTTCCTCCGAGCGCGATTCCGATAAGTGTTCCGATTATTATGTTGTTGTTCATATGTTTATTTTTCTAATTTTTAATGGTTAAAATCCCGAGGACTCTTTCGTATTATACCTCAACGCCGCAGTTTTGCCGAAGCGGTAAAACAGCGCGGGGGTTAAGAAGAGCGAAATGACGGTGGAAGAAACAAGCCCTCCGAACATCACCACAGCGAGCGGGTGGAGCATTTCTTTTCCTGGATCGCTTCCCGAAACGAGGAGCGGGACGAGGGCGAGCGCGGTAACGAGCGAGGTCATAAGCACCGGCACAACGCGGTCGAGCGTCGCTTTTACGATGGTGTCCGGCGTAAACGACAACCCTTCTTTTTGCACAAGCGACAAACTTCGCCCGATAAGCATGATGCCGTTTCGCGAGACGATTCCCGTAAGCGAGATGAAGCCGACCAAGTGCGCGAGGTTCACCGACCCGCCGGTAAGGAAAATACCAATCATGGAACCGATCAATACCGTCGGAATGTTCATCATAACCAAAAGCACGATCGGCACCGAGCGGAAAGCGTGATACAACACCCCGAAAATCATGACAAGACCGAGAACAAAGAGCAGTCCGAGTCTGCGAGAGCTTTCTTTTTGGCTTTTATAATTTCCTTCAAAAGACAGGGTTGTTCCGATGGGAAGTTGCCGGGATTCGAGCGATTGCTTCGCCGCTTCCACCGCGCCGACCACATCCGTCCCTTGATAGTTCGCGGTAACGGCAAGAGTTCTCTTTCCTCCTTCGTGGTCTATGCCGGTGAGCCCGCCTTCAAACTTCGCGTCGCCGATACTTCCTAATGACGAAGCGTTCGGGAAAGGCAAAGCCAAATCGCGAAGCGCCGATGCCGTGCCTTTTGATTCTTCATCAAATCGTGCGATGACATTCACCGATGCCGCGCCGAGGCGGACTTGCCCGAGAGTGTCGCCCATTAAGCCCATCTCAAGCTCCTCCGCAACCGCGCCGGAAGACAATCCATATTCCGCAACGCGATTTTTATCAACGTAAATGCGGAATTCCGGCACAATCGTGTTTTGCTGTATGCGCGCGTTCTCAATTCCTTTTTGTTTTTTCAGTTCGGCTAAAACCTCTTCCGCCGCCTTTTGCATCTTCGTCGAATCGTCGCCGAAAACTTTTATCACGATGGGCGCGCGAACACCGGAGAGAAGCATCTCCATGCGGTGGGTAATCGGCTGACCCAAAGAAAAGTCCGCGCCGCCTTTGGCATCAAGAATCGCCTGTATGTCGCGAAAAATTCTGTCCCGCTCGCCTTCGTATCCCGGCTTGAGAGCAATCTGCACTTCGCTTGAATTCGGACTGCCTCCGTGCGGATCCGAAACGGCTCGTCCGGCGATATTGCTCACTTGAAGCACGCCGTCCACGCCGAGAATGGCGGTTTCCAATTTCGCGACATACTCGTTCGTCGCGGAAAGCGCGGTACCGGGAGAAAGAAAAAGCATCACCACCATGGACCCCTCGTTGAAAGGCGGTATCCCCTCTTTTCCCGCGAGGAAATATGTTCCCGCGGTAATGACGAGCGCGGCAACGGTAACGGTTCCGACAATTTTCACATTGCCAACGCACCAATACATCCACGGCGTGATGCGCTCTTTTATTTTTTGCACGATTTTCGTTTCTTCTTCGTGCCCGCGGAGCGACTTTTCATTCAAGAGAAGCGCGGAAAGCACCGGCGTAACGGTAAGCGACACGAGCATGGATGCAATGAGCGAAACGAGATACGCGGCGCCGAGCGCGAAGAGCAATCGCCCTTCAATTCCGGGAAGAAAGAATATCGGGAGAAAAACCACCGCGACCAGTATCGTCGCGTACACGATAGAGTTGCGCACTTCTTGCGATGCAAGTAACACCACCTCTTCGTGATTTTCTTTTTTACCCTCTATTTCAGAGTCTGCGCCTGCGAGGCGCAACGGGGTGCGAAAACCTACGGTTTTCGAACTTTCCCTTGACCACAGACGCAATCGTCGGAAAATATTTTCGACGTCAACGATGGCGTCATCCACGAGCTCCCCGACCGCAACCGCGATTCCGCCGAGTGTCATCACGTTCACCGAAAAGCCGAACGCCTTAAACACGATGGCAGTTACCAGAATGGACAAAGGAATGGCGGTAAGCGTAATAAGCGTCGGGCGCAAGTTCATGAGGAAAATAATGAGGACGAGAATGACGAGTATCGTTCCGTCGCGAAGGGCTCCTTCCACATTTGAAAGTCCGGCGCGGATGAAATTTTCCTGCCGAAACAAATTCGGGTGCAATTCTACGCCCGCGGGAAGTCCCGCTTTGAGCGCGGCAAAAGTCGCGTTTATTTCATCCGTCACCGCAAGCGTTTGCGCATCCGGCTGTCTGATGATGCGGAGAATGACGCCGGGTTCTCCGTCTATATTCCCGCTTCCGCGAATGATGCTCGCGCCTTCTTTCACTTCGGCGATATCGCCGAGACGAATGGGGCGCCCGTCTGCATTATTGCGCCCGACGGCAATATCCCGCAATTCGGAAATGTCCGACGGCGCGATTAAAATCCGGATGGCATATTCTTTTTCATTTTCAGTGAGCAAACTGCCGCTTTTATTGACGAGCGAGTTTTCCACGCCGATGCGCACATCGTCAATCATCAAGCCGTAACGGCGCAATTGTTCCGCGTTCAGATTTATCTGCCATTCGCGCACATCGCCGCCCATCACGAGCACATCCGCCACGCCGGGAATTTTTAAGAGCGCGGGGCGGATAGTCCAATCGGCGAGCGTACGGAGTTCCATCGGTGTTACTTTTTTATCGGGCGCGCTTATGCCCACCCACATGATTTCCCCCAAAAGAGAAGTGGACGGCCCAAGCACAGGTTTTACTCCGGCGGGCAATATGGCTTGCGACAATCTTTCTTGAACAATCTGCCGGTTGCGAAGATCGTCGCTTCCGAACGGAAATTCCATATTCACCGTCGCCTGCGCGAATGTTGCGGTACTTCGTATTCTCTCCACGCCGGGCGCGCCCGCGACAGCCGCTTCAATGGGGTTCAGAATAAGTTGCTCAACTTCTTCCGCCGCGAGCCCGTCGCTTCCCGCGAAAATGGTAACCGTCGGCTTGTTGATATCGGGAAGAATATCAACCTTCATCGTCGCAATGCTCCATACCCCCGTCGCAACGATAACTCCCGTGGTGGCGAGTACGACGATTTTATTTCCAAGCGACCATGCAATGATTTTGTTGAACATAAAAATAAGTCTTTAAAGTCTATAAAGTCTATAAAGTCCTTAAAGTCAAAAGTCGCAATGCCATAGTACTTTATGGACTTTACGGACTTTCGACTTTTGACTTTACCCTACATTCCCATGGCGCGCATGGCTTTATCATAGTCCGACTCGCCTTGCTCTTCGCCTTTGACTTCATTGACCAGCATGTCTTCGCGAATGTCCGATGTCGGAAGGACGACATAACGGTCGCCATTTTTCAGTCCTTCGTACGCTTCTGTGTTTTCACCCATGATGCGCCCGATGGTAATCGGCTTTTTGAATACCCGTCCCGCTTCCGTAACTCCCCACACATACGGCTTGCCGCCTTCACCGAAAACTACCGCCGAACTTTTGATGGTAATTGCCAATGAATTTGAGGGAATAATCACGCGGACCGAAGCCCCGGCGGGCCAATCAATCGCTTCCGTGAAAATCGCATCCGCCATGTACGAACCGTTTTCATCAAGCGAACTGCCGATGCCGACGAGCCGCGCCTTGCGGGCATCGTTCGCAAATCCCGGACGAATAACGGAAAATATCTCGCCAATCTTTGGTTTCCGAACATTATTCGGCAGGCGCATGCGTACAAATTGTTCGTTCTTTCCGCTGGTAACGGTCGCAACGGGCATTCCCGGGGACACGAAGTCTCCCGGTTTTTTCATAATGGCGGACACCGTCCCGCTCTTCGGAGCAGTAATGGAATATCCGCCGTTGATTGATGCGGCGATAGTTCCGTACGCGGATTCTTTGGCGATAATTTCTCCCTCCGACACCGCAAGCATTTTTTGAAGTTCGGCAAGCTCCTTGTCAATCTCCGAGAGCTTATCAACCGATTCTTTTTTTATATTCACGCTTTCAATTTCCATATTTTTAATCTCGCCAAGAGCAGATGTAAACATGGATTGGTCTGTAATGAGCATGCTTTTCAGCGAATCCAAATCTTTTCCGGTCAGCATGTCGCCGTCCGCAATTGACGCGTTCACAAGTTTCAAGGCGCTGTCAAAATAACGAAGTCCCGATTGTTCAGGCACGATATTTTCGTTGCCGAGCTCCGACCACGCGCGGGTAATGATTTCCGGAAAACCATTTCGCAAATTTGAATTTAATGCGCCGATTGTCGTCTTCAAAGAAACGGATGAAAACGCCCCCGATGCCGGAATGCTCGCTTGCGTAAACATCATGGGAAAAGTTTTCATAATTGATCCGCGAAGAACCGATTGCGCCGTTTCTTTTTTTGACGCAACGGCAGATAAAGTGCCGCCGTTCGCTCCAAGCAAATCCGTTTTGTACAGAGCAAGCTGTTCCGTGTCCGCGCGCAACTGTCTCAATTGCGCGATTCTTTTTTCGGTAAATTCGCGTTCCGCCGAAACGCTTGCGCGCGTCCGAGAAAGGTCTTCTTGTTTTTCCGAAAGCATGTTCACGACATCCGGCGTTTGCGGCGGCCGCGACAGTGTGCCAAGAGTCTGCCCCTCTCGAACATACTGCCCGATACGAACAAACCACCCGGAAATCGTCCCCTCGCGCCCCGGCTGTACCGGAAGATTATTGAGGGAAACAATCTCGCCCGGCCACGAATTTTCGGCTGTCGGCATGATTTCTCCTGTGCTCGAGCCGACTGTCGCTATCTCAATTTGAGAAACCGCGGCGCCGAGCGCCCCCGCGAGCATTGTGTTTGTTTTCGGTTTTTGCGCGGACCCGAAGACCGAAACGGCAACGAGTACCGCCCCAAGAGAAAGTCCGATGATTATTTTTTTATGTACGGTGTAAAATTTCATACAAAGAGTAAATGAGCAAACAAAAAACACCTTTCCGTAGAAAAATCTCTTTCGACAAAGAGTTTTTTCAGAAGGTGTTAGATGTTTGCAAATGCGTAGAGCCGCGGATTCAAAATTCCGCGCGAGAAAAGAAGAACCAAAAAGCAGAGAGACTTGAGAAAGGGATTACCGCGAGAGTACCCTTGAAATTTTTTCCACAAAGCATCATCGCGCGAGAAAACAAAAGGAAAGGCAAAGACTAAAAAGAGAAGGGCGGCGAAAGAAAATGCAAGCCCCGCTCCAACCGGCGCGAAAAGTCCGATCCATTCATCAATATGCGCTGTGACGCCCATAGGACAAACAACCGCCTCGCCCGCCATAAAAGCGCAAGGAGCCATATTCCCCATTTCGTCCATGTTCATACCGATACCAATACTAAAAACCGCCGCCGCAAAAAATGAGAGGAGCGCAAAAGAAGCAAGCCATTTTGTAATATGAGAACCAAAAGAAACCTTCATAAATTCATGATAGCTCAAACTAAATAAATTGCAACAAAACAAAAAAGCGGGCATCATGCCCGCCAGGTTATCCGTTACTTATTTACTGTTTATTGCGATACGCCTGACAAGCGGGAGAATCGTAACTCTTTCTGTAGATCGAATTACTTTGGTCTGCCGAAAGAGCGCCCCCAAAACACCAACACGCCCTCTCTTTATCGTGCAGGAAATCTTCATACAGAGTACCCGCAAGATAGGTAAAGAATGCGTATTTTTCGTATGAGGACGAAGATTGGCTCTTATCTTTTGTTTGACTGGCAAAAGCCGCATAAGCATTCGCCGCTTGAATCCAAAACTCGGCGACTTTTTGCAGATCATCTTTTCTTCCCGCCTCGGCTATTTCTTCCATACCGGGCAAACCGGGAATTACCGCACGATCCGCAATAAGCGCATCTACGTAATACTCCGTATTACGCGCTACCGAAACGGCGGGCGCGTCATGAACGACGGGTTTTGGCTTGGGCTTTTTTACAAAGGCTGGGGTAAGAAGCGCCACAAAAAATAGAGCAATCAATAACACGCCGACAACGATATTCAGAACAGGGATATTTACTCTCTTCATTTTCCACCTCCAAAAGTGGGTTGTTTGTGAATGAATGTGCAAAGCTGACAATATCACAATGAGTTGCTTGTTGTCAAATCTGCTAACTCCCGCATATGCTAGAATTAGCAGATTTGGTTTGACTTTAAAACAAGAAAAACGAGGGCATTCCTTGTTTTTCTTGTTTTTGTTTTAAAATTTTTACTCTACAAACGTAATAGCCGTCCCCTTCTTCCCCGCCCTGCCCGTTCTGCCGATGCGGTGGGTGTAGTCTTCGTAGGTCATCGGGACATCGTAGTTGATGACGTGGCTGACGTTATCAATGTCGAGCCCTCGCGCGGCGACGTCGGTCGCGACGAGGATATTTATCATGTTGCCTTTGAAAAGAGAGAGCGCTTTTTTCCTCTGCGACTGATTTTTGTTGCCGTGAATGGAGGCGGATTTGAAGCCGCGGCGCTCAAGTTCTTTGGAAAGTTTTTCCACGCCGTGCTTCGTCTGCCCGAAGATGAGCACTTTCGCGAAACCGTTTTTATTCAAGAGGTCGTGCAGGACTTCCATTTTTTTTGTTTTATCCGCCACACGCACAATATCCTGATCCACATTCTCGGACGTATCGCCCGTTTTGACGGAAATCTTCACCGGATTTTTCAAAAAGCCGTGGACGAGTTTTTCAATCTCCGGCGAAAACGTTGCCGAGAAAAAGAGCGAGTGCCGCTTTTCAGGCATCTTCGCCATGAGGAATTTCATATCGTGAATAAATCCCATGTCGAGCATGCGGTCGGCTTCGTCGAGAACGATGGTCGAGAATTTCGACATATCGAGCGCTTTTCTTTCAATGAGGTCTTTCAACCGCCCCGGCGTACCGATAACGAAATTATGCTTCATGCGCAAATTTTTCATCTGCTCGCCGATACCCGCCCCGCCGATGCAAGAGACTGCAAAAATGCCGAGACCTTTCACTACCGCTTTGAGTTCATCGTGAATCTGAAGCGCGAGTTCGCGCGTCGGAACAACAACGATAGCTTTTTCCGCCGGGTTGCCGAGCACTTTGTGTATAAGAGGGAGCAAAAACGCCGCGGTCTTCCCCGTACCGGTATTCGCAATACCGATGACATCTTCTCCGCGAAGCACGTGCGGAATCGCCCGATCCTGAATCGGCGTCGGTGTGACATACCCTCTCTCGGCGACGGTTTTTTTCAAACGCGGGTCGATAGCGAAGTCGGCAAAAGCATGCTCCGGCACGAAGACTTCCGTCTCTTCGACGATGCGCGCTTTGTTGATAAATTTTGAGACGTCGATGCGCGCACCCTTAAAACGGCTCCCGCCTCTCTGCTGTCCTCTGTTTTGCCCGCCGCCATTGCGACTGCCAGGTCTTCCTTGCCCGCGAAATCCGCCATGAGACGGAGCGCTTTTCGGGCGCAAAAACCCGCGAAAAGGTTTTTTCTGTGATGTTTTTTCCATAATTCTCTTTATGAGAGCGAAGAGCTCTCTGTTAGCTAAAAAGCGAATCCCGGAAGAAGAAGCCGGGATTCGCTTTTCTGCCTAAATTCATTATTTTCATTATATTATACTTCCTTTTAAAAGTCAAGGACTTTGCATTGCTTTTCAACGAAAGACGTGGTTATATGAAACTGGACACAACTTCTACTTTTTGAGAGGTGAAAAATGAGTACACAGAGACAAACACTGAGGCAAACCGCACTCCATGATCTGCAAGCTGAAAATGGCGCAAAAATGGGGGTATTCGGGGACTGGAAAATGCCGCTCTCGTACGGCAGCGAGAAGAAAGAGTACTGGGCGGTACGGGAAAAAGCCGGACTCTTCGATGTCTCGCACATGGGAATCATCAAGGTCAAAGGCGCGGATGCTGAAAAGTTCGTGCAGTATATGACAACAAACGACACGAGTCGGCTCAGCACAGGCAACGCACAGTACAATCTTATCTGCCGTCAAGACGGCGGAATAAATGACGATGTTGTCGTGTATAAAGTTTTACAGGCGCCAGACACCGCTTTTCTCTTTATTGTAAACGCGAGTAATACCAAAAAGATACTTGCGTGGTTTGAAACATGGAAAAAGGTCGGTCTTTTTCGTGTCGGCATTGAAGAAAAGAGGGGGTTGGCTCTCCTTGCGCTTCAAGGACCCGCCGCCGAAGAAATTCTTTTGCAGCTTGCCTTCTCTCACGTTCCGAAAAGACGCTACTCGTTTACTCCGTCCATGATATACGGTTCCACAGTCATAATTTCAAGGACGGGATACACCGGGGAAGACGGGTTCGAGATTATCTGTCCTCAAGGACTCGCAAAAGCTCTCTGGGAAGAACTTCTCGACTGCGGCGAAACGTATGGGCTCCTTCCCTGCGGACTCGTCGCGCGCGATATGCTCCGCACGGAAAAAGGCTATCGGCTCTACGGGGATGATATTGATCACATCACGAATCCAATCGAAGCGGGACTCGAAAAATTCGTTTCGCTGTCAAAAGGAGATTTTATCGGCAAAGCATCGATCGAAAAGGCTCTTGCCCTCCGCAATCGCGGCGGAGGAAGATGTCTCCAGGGATTTGTCATGGACACAAAAACTTTCCCGCGGCACGGAAACGCAATTTTCGTCGGTGCCGAAGTTTCCATTCCGGATGAATTCGGTGTGGTCACAAGCGCGACGTATTCGCCGAGTCTCAAAAAAAGGATAGTCATGGGATATGTTCGGGAAAAGAAAAACCCGGGCGATATTGTGTGGGTTAAAACGGACGACGGGAATTATCACCCCGCAACCGTGACCGCGCTTCCCTTCTACTCAAGAAAAAAATAGCGGTGCGATGCCGCAAAAACCATTGAAGCACTTCGCTTCAATGGTTTTTTTATCCTTTTTTATACTTCCCCAAAATCTCCGTCTCGATCTCCGTCCGGTCGCGTCCGTATTTCAAGTGCGAAAGTTCTTTGATGAGTCCGACGATCTCGCGGTTGCCGGGAGGCGGCGGAAGCGTTGCCATGTTGAACGGTTTGCCGGGACTCCCATTGATAAGCATTTTCATATAGGCGTTCCGGTTTTCCAGCTTGATAATATCGCTTTGCGTGAAGACGGGATCAAACTGCTTCTGGAGAAATTCCGCGTCTTCGGTACCGACGCGAAAGACCGCCATGGAGCCGACGTTGCCGAACACGGAATCACGGATACTCTCTTGCAGCTGCGCGATGAACTGGTGCGCAATGTTAAGCGAGAGCCGATACTTTCGCGCTTCCGACAAAATCGTCGAGATGGAGTCAGTCGTCACGTTTTGAAACTCGTCGATGTAAAGATAAAAATCGTTCGGCTTCTCCGCGCTGCCAACCATGTCAACGCGGGAGAGCGCCGCCATGAGAATCTTCCCGACCAAAATGAGTCCGAGCAGGCTTGAGTTGATGTCGCCGAGCTTCCCCTTCGCGAGGTTCACAAGTAAAATCTTTTTCTCATCCATCACTTTGCGGAAATTGAAAGCGGAATGTTCCTGCGCAATGATGGGGCGCATGATGTCGTTTGAAATGAACACGTCGAATTTGTTCGTGATGTAGGGCACGTAGTTTGCGAGCGATTGGTCGCCGGTCGTCTTTTCCGCATTTTCCCAGAACTGCGTAATAATCGGATTTTGGCAGTAAGAGAGTTTCATCTGCCGAAACGCTTTGTCGCCGAGCACGCGCCCGATTTCCAAGAGTGTCGCGCCGCTCTCGGGGTGTTCGAGGACGAGAAGCGCGGAGTTGCGGAAGTATTGCTCGAATGCGGGACCGCCGGCGACTTTCATGTCGAACAATTTGTTGAAGATGGCAAGCATTTCGTTTACCACGAATGTTTTTTGCTCCGGAAATCGCGTGTCATACTCAAGCATGTTGAGCCCCATCGGCCGCGCCATGTGGCTCGGGTCGAAATAGATCACATCATCTACGCGCTCGCGCGGAATGTTCGCAAGAATGTCCTCAATATCCGTGCCGTGCGGATCAATCATGCACACGCCGTCGCCGTTTGCGATGTCTTGAACAATCATGTTCTTCAAAAGCGTCGTTTTTCCGGTTCCCGTCTGCCCGATGACGTAAAAGTGCCGCACACGGTCTTCTTTGGTGAAATGAATTTCTTTTTTTGCGCCGCGATAATCATTGATGCCAAGCACCACGCCTTCTTCGGGAATGTTCATCGGCGCGGGTGCTATTCCGGCGCGAGCTTCTTTGAGCTGCGGCATTTTCACATTCCCGACCGGAAAATGCAAAACCGAAGAAAGCTCCCGCGTATTAAAGGGAAAGTTGAGTTCATTTGAAAAAATACGGTAACTGAAATTATGCAAAAGCCATGGCACACCTCGTTTCTCGGCTTTTTTAAACACAATGCCGTTCGCCTGCGGATCAGTAAATTGATGAAAGGCGGACTCTATCTCTTCAAGAATCTGCTCCGCGCGCGCGCGGTTCGGCGCCGATGTCACAATCCGCAAATTTGCATCAAGCACCGGGAAAGCGATTTTCGCTTCAATATGTTTTGCGGCTTCTTCGCTTTTCGCCGCAATACTCCCGCTTTCTTTTTCTTTTTCCTTCGATTTTTCAGATGCTGTAAAGAATGCCTCTTCCGCCGCTTTCCACACTTCGCCTAAGAAAGTTTTCGGAATATCAATGGCTTCTTTTACCGCGACTCCGTCCCTGATGCGTTTAAGCGCATGCTTATACGGAGACTCGTATTTGTTTCCTACCGGAGAGACCAAGAGCTGTATCGCCGCGCCTTCGCCTATTTTTTCGAGTTTGGAAAAGACGTTCAATATGATGTTGAGCGGATCATATTCGAAAGTATCGTATGTTTTAATCGGGAAAATCGCATTCTTGGAGGCAACCGCCGTTGCTCCGGCTGATACGCCGTCGACATTGAAGATATTGTAATCGTTCTTATTCTCCTCAATGCGCGCATTTGGAAAGACCGCGAGTATCTGCTTTTCAAAAAGATTTTTTCGCGCATCCGGCACCGCGGCATAAAATATCACTTCGTCGCTATCATGAGGAAGAGCAATTTCAAGAGAAAAATAATTCTTTTCGGAGTGCTTGTGTTCATTCATATCAACCGACATCATTCCGGCATAAAACTGTTCCATGCTTGAAATGAGTTCTTTCAAGCCTTTCTGCTTCCCTTCTTCTTCTTTTGTCGGAGAAGGAAGAGAAATTTCATAGAGCGTCATATTGAGCCCTTGAAACAGACGCTCGGCAGCTTTTTCTGAATGATCTTTTTTCTCTACCGCTTTTATATACTGCACCAAGATCCGGTGAAAATCGTCTTCAATATGCGGATTGTTCATTTCGGACACCACAGAGAGCGCATTCATAATCCCGCGCTCTTCCAAAATACCAAGCAGTTCTTCCATTTGCGAATCGTGCGTTTCAGGAGCAAGATCGAGTACTATCGCGCCCACTTCCTCGCTTTCCATTTTGTGCCCCGCCGCAAGAACTCCCTCAGGGTTCAATTCTTTATACTCCCGCAATTTATCGGAGATGACCTCTTCCCGATCGAGGGGAACAGTGAGGCGCTCAAGCTTGGCTTCTTGCTCGCGTACCGCCGCGCGCAAAAATTCAAGCTCTTCTTCCGGGCTTTCGAACTTTTTATGCGCGAGATCAAAACGGTCTTCCATTGAGTATAGTATACCATGCATGGTATTTACGCACCTAGACCATGCATTATTTGTGCAAAAACGTAAACGCCGATAACAAGCGCCGCAATAACCAATAAAAACAAGTGAAATCCTATTTTTGTTGTTTCGGTATTTGAATACCCAAGAATTTTTTGCGCAAAGAAAAAAGACATGCTACTCAGTACCAAATACACCAAAGAATATAGCAGGGTATCGATAACAAACGATTCGCCACGATAAGTGCCGTAGAGAAAACCGGTGGCAACCAACAAACTTACCGCTGAAAATAAATACAAAAGTCCCGCTATTATTTTCTTTAATAGAGAAAGAGTCGAATCGATTTTTTTGTAGGATACCTTCATGTGTTTTATATTATCCCACAAACACAACATGCTTACAAATAGTTGAGCAAAGAATCGTAATTGAAAAAACCGAAGAGTTTGAAGCCATATGCCGAAAGAAGCCCCATCTGCCCGAACAAAAGGAGTGCGCCGAGGATGATGAGAAATATTCCGCCGATGATATTAACAAAACGCAAATACTTTGAAAACTTTTGAATATGCCGCTCTGCACTTTCGAGGCTCGCCGCGATAAGAAGAAACGGGACGGCAAGTCCGAGAGAAAAGACTGCGAGAAGGAGCGCACCGGATGCCGCTGTCGCCGACTGCGACGCGAGGAAGAGCACCGACCCCAAAACCGGACCGACGCATGGCGTCCATCCTGCGCCGAAGATGATACCGAGAAGAAGAGAGTTCAGATACGCTCCTTTCGCAAACGGCGACCGAATGAAAAGTTTTTTCTCAGCGGAGAAGAACGGAATGTTGAGCGCACCCAGCATAAAAAGTCCGAACAAGACCACAAACAGCCCTCCGATCCGACTCACCCATATCCGAAATTCAAAAAGAAGTCCGCCGATAAGTCCGGCAAAAAGCCCGAACGAAATAAAAACGGCACTGAAACCAAGAACGAAAAAGACCGCATTTTGAAATACGCAGCGCTTTCCGGAAACTGTTCCGCTGATAAACGCGAGGTACGCCGGCACGAGCGGAAGCGTGCAGGGAGCGAGGAAGGTCAGGAGACCGGCGATGAATGCGGGAATAATGAGTGCTTCCATGTTATTTTTTAAGGAATGCTAAAAACATAACAAAAAGTGCGAGCCCAAGCGCTTCCATTTGATAGAGAAGCGGGAGCGCTCCGGCATAGGCAAACACGAAAGCAAATGGCGTTACCCCGATAAGCGTGGCGAAAAAATACGGCACGCTCTTCATGCGAGAGAACAGCCCGAGCGCATACGACAGCACATCCACCGGAACAGACATACGGAGAAATACGACCGTCCAAAAAAGGTGGCGCTTCGGGATTCGCTCTTCAATGCCGTGGAGTTTATCGAGCGAAACGTTTTTTTTCACAAGCGGCTTCCCGAAACGGCGAGCGAGCAGAAACGCGATTTGTCCGCCGACTGTCCACCCGATAATGGACAGGACGCCCGCCAACACCCACCCCCACATCATGGACGCAAGAGGAACGAGCGGCAATGTGGATACCGGCGCGATTATGACCGCGAAGACGGTAAGAAAAACATACGCCGCCATTCCCAAAATACTGTCATCGGCTACGAGTGCCTGCATTTGTGTTTGATATTTATCAGCAAAAACTGACACGAGGACGAACAAAAGCGCGACAGCCACACCGCCAAAAGCCGCTTTGAGAAAATCTTTGTTGAATATTTTTTTCATACAAATGACCGTACCTCAAAAGGTACGGCTGTTTGTAGTTTAGCGCGATTTTTGGAAAAGCGGCAGGGACAAGTCAATTTCATAATTCAAAGTTATTTGTTGATTTTTTCATTTTTTCCTTTCCCCAACTCTATCACTGTTAGCCCTCCACGCAAACACCCTCCATTTTATTCGCAAACCAACTCCACCTCAAATCGAAATTGAAGTATACAGATATCATTCCAATCGGTTATGGTGAGTTCCATATCGCGTATTCCTTGTCCGGGACAGCGGAATTTCCACGGAGTATCCGTCTCGGTATATCCATAGTCGTTCACACCATCGTATTGCCACGCCTTGACAATAACATTTATCTCCACTTCATCGCCGCACGACCCTCGATTTTCGTTAAAAATAAGTTTGCGCGGAGTCAAGGGTTCGGTTGATTTGCTGAAATCTGAATTTGGAAGATCGGAAGAACCGCGACCATTGACATCAAATTGGAATTTCCAATCGGTGCCAATTTGATCGGTACCGGGCTTGAATTTAACGCGAATAACGCGGACTTTCACATGACAGCGGCGAGGGAGTGCGGCGGGTACCATCGGTGTCGAAGGTTGTGTCGGGGGAGTTGCCGGAACGGTTGTTTCACTCCCGACGATATCACCCGCTTTCGGCGCGCCGAACGCTTGCGCAATCTGGTTTGGAGAAACGAGGCCGGGGTTGTGCGACTTATTCAGTTTCCCCCAAAATCCCAAGTCCATGTTGTTCCCCGCTTCTCGAATTTTATCCTGAAGATGCGGCGGCAAGCACTCGAAAATGGTTTGACTGCACACCGTTCCGTCCGGGTCGCCTTCCCCGTCTTCTTTCCAAAAATCAGTCCAATCGAATGTAGCGCCGACTTTTCGTTTCATGCAATTGCAAATCTCTTCACAATCTTCGGCGGAAAGCTCGATACGCATTCTCTTGCGCCCGTTGTATTTATCGGTGCTCAAAGGCGTACGGTGCACGCCGTTTGAGAGAGTAATGTCAATCATCAGCGGCTCGCCGGTTTCCGCATCTTTTTCACAGCAATCAATAGCCGCGTGGCTGTATCCAAAACCCCCCGTTAATCCGTCAATGGGCGTTCCGGGAATACCGGCTATTTTCTCAAACAGAATAATGGCGCATTTGCAGTCATCACGCGGAACGGCATTATATTGCCGTTCCGGCGTATCAGATGTTCCAGTGTTGATCTCCTTCTCGCTGACATCGAGACCCGCCAAAAAAGCCGGACTTAATTTTATAAGCTCCTTCGGGGGAACCACACCCACGACCCCCTTTTCATCCAAGAGTACAATGCTCCGCGCTTTTTCTTTTATTGCGCGGGCAAACGCTTCGCTTGCCGATATTCCCGCCTTCACCTCAAGAGCAAAGGGGACTTTTTCCTGACCGCTTCCGGCAATGATATGGAGAATCTGGTCGCGAAACCTTGCGTGCATCTTATCAAGCACCCAGTAATCCTTTTTTGTTTCCACGACCAGATACCGCGGACATGCGCCACCCTCATTTATCTGCCCAAGAACATCTCCCAGATTTTTCACGGGAAGCACTTCAAAGTCCTTGGAAACATAGCGGGTAATGGGAATGTGCATCGCCTTCAGGTAATTTCCTAAATTTCCGCGAACCCGCCCCTGTTGCGGAAAATGAAAATCACGGCGACCGTTTTTCTCCGCCGGCGAACTCACAATGTGTTCTTTTTGTATTTCTTTTTTAGCCATACAATTTTGTTTATTTTATAACTGATAAACCCTCACTTATTATCGCAGTATTCATATTATCCTCGCATTCATTGAAGCGCAACTCCTCGCAACTGCCGGAAACTTTATAAGAACCTGTTCAAAATCTTTTCACGAACAACGAAACAAACGCAAAAACAACCATTTGACAGCTTGTTTCGAGTTTTCTCTCGCAATTTTTCCCAATCAATTTTATCCTCAGTAAAAGCCTCAGGAAAAACCCGCCGAAGCTCCGCAATCTTTTCTGCAACCACGTCCACCGACATTAAATTTATTTTTGTTTCATCGCCCATAATCCTCACTATATCATTTCACGCCCCTAAAAACAAAAACCTATAAGGTGCAGATTTTGTTTTTTGAACCCATTTTCGATGTCGGTAAGTAGCACATTTTTAGTGGGTTATTTTCCACGATTAAACCCGCGGTACGACGGTTTAAATTGATGCACCTCCGTTCCTGATTTTGCCACGGTATTACACTTCGGACAATATGTCCTGTCATCACCTACCCTTTTATGAAGCCGCACTAAATTCCGTTCGAAATCCCAAAAAAAAAAAAAAAAGGGACCGTCCTTTATGTCATCTTTTCTGAACCAATACATATTCCCCTCAAAAAAAAGATTTTCTTTTATTTCAAAATCTTCTCTCAATTTTTTATTTCCTGCTTCCAACTCACCAATCTTCTTTTGCATTTCCAGCAGCTTTTGCAAAGCATCCAAAATCTGCTGATACTGTTCTATTTTCCCAGCTTCGTGTAAAACTTTACCTGCTGATTTTAATCCATCAAAAATATCCATATAGTTTAAGTTTATTATTTCCCCACTCTACCACAAAAAACCGCCGGAAAAAAGCGACGGTTTTTGGAGGAATTCTGGTAATAGCTTTTCTATTTCCCCCGCAACTTCCACGACTTTATGGCGATGATGGCGATAGATACGATAAGGAAAATGGCAGAGAGAAATATTGTTATGCTTTCAGTATCATCCAAAAAGTAACCCCCGTTACCTGTCTCGAAGAAGGCTGCGTAAAGAATAGTGGCGGTTGAGATTACGAGGTATATTTTCGCGAATTTTTTCCATGATTGGAAAATTTCTTCGCGTAGCGCGATGAGAATGAGGGAAACAATAAAAAGAGAGAGGGGGAGAAGAAAAATCTCGCCAGTAACTAACTCATACGACCAATCAGGCAAGGAAACAGAGGAATAACAAATCTGTATATTCTCGCAAAATTTATCTAACAACCACATAACCACAATGGTTCCTACTGTTCCTAAAAACGAATATAGCACTAGTTTCTTTTTTGTATTCATGTGTTTATTTTACCACAACCGCCTCAATCTTTGCCACAACCTCAAGCAATTCTTCCGCTTCTTCGTGAGCGAGTGTCCCTTTTCCCTCAAATTGCTCTATGGTTTTCACAAGCTTTTCAAAAGCGTGCGGTGTCGTTTGTTTCTCGCCACTCTCGTTTTTAGCATCTTTCGCAAGCTCTTTTTCGATTTTTTCAATTCTCTTCAAAAGTTTCCCTTCTTTCTCGTCGGAAAACTCAAGTGTTTTGATTATGCCTTTGAGTATGGCGAGCAGTTCTTGCGAAGTAACGCCGTCGCCCGGCGCAAGCGCGGTGTCGGTGATTCCATCGCCGTCCACATCCATGGCGAGAACGACGGAATTTGCGAGCGTTTGAATGTCGAGCGTAAGCGTGGAGCTTGCGGTTACGGGGATGTCTTTCCATGTCGTTGAGGCGACAATTTCGTCGCCGAGCGTTTCGTCAATGTCGAAGGTAAAACTTCCAAGCGCTTCGCCGATAAGCTTGATGGTCGTCGTAGCGAAACCGTCGGAGCCGGCGTATTTCGTTTCTCCGTATTCACGGTAGTAGGAATTCGGGAGGCGGGCTTCGTAAGCGCGGAAATCCGAGGTGGAGATGGGGTTTGATATGCTCCCGGTGTGGTTGCCGTCGTTGTCGTAGAGATGGAGGGCGACGGGAGAGTGGAGACGGAAATCAAGAGAAGTATCGGATAGTCGCGGAGTTGGGCTTGTTTTTGTTATATGATTTTCAAGAATACGAGTGTTTTGAATAACATTTTTTATAAACTCACGGAGCGGTTCAATTTCTAAAATATCCTTATGTTTACGATTTGCTTGTGTAATTGATGAATCCTTATTGCTTTCTCTTATATCCAAATAATATCGCTCAACATTCGGCGTACTCGTACTCATATAAATCGCGGATGGTATTACCACGGTGCCGTCGCCGACATGGGTTTGGAGAATGTCGCGGTCGAGCGTGCTGAGCGACGAGCAAGTGAGCAAACCGCACGAGTAGTGAATGCCGCTCAAAGTTTTAATTCCCCACCCCGCAATCTGCACCACCTCCAGACTCGCGGGCGGGGTCCATTCGTCTATCGCGCCGTGTACAACTTCCGCGCGGTCGAGGAATTGCGGTTTCAAAACATTCGGTGATTCTTCGTCATCCGCTTCCGGCTCCGTTCGCGGACTGCCTGATTGCGGGTCGCCCAAGAGGAAATTGTGGAGTTCGGTTGGCGTGTTGATAGTCTCGCCGTAGAGGGTGGAAAAGGTATGGGTTATCGGGTCGTTTGGTTCAAATTCAATCACCGGACTTTGCACGGTGTCGAAGTATTTTTGCGACGGCAGAAGATTGTACGCACTTCGCATATTCTCGGCTAATCCTCTTGAACGGTCTTCGTCCATAAGAAAGCCCGCATCAAAGAGACCGAATTGCTGTCCGTCCCCGTGAAGCATACCCTCAACGGCATCCGGCGTACCGATCTGCGGAGCGGCAACCATGATGAGTTTGTCTATGTTCGGCAGAAGCGGGTCGTTTTCGGTTTCGAGCTTACGAAGCAGATACTTGGCGACGAGTCCGCCGTTTGAGTGGGTGATGATGGTTACTTTTCCCGTATCGGAATCTTCCGCGAGTCGGCGGAGTTCTTGGAGAATGAACGGGGTCGAGGTCGCTTCAAGGTAGGAAATTTTCTCGCCCGTTTTCTTTCCGCTCGCGAGAATTTTTTCATAATCGAAACGCCAGTCGTAGGGCAGCTGTTCCCAGTCGTGAACAGTGCCGCTCGCTTTCAGGTCGTCCATGAATGCGATAAACGAGCTGTAAATGTTCGTCAGTCCGTATGCCGTGCCGATGGTATCTCGCGTGTAGACATTCGAGAGGAGACTCTCCCCTGTTGTTGAAGAAAGATACAATTTCTCCACATCCCCATTCCGGTTCGGCTCCCAGAGCTGATTTTCAAACAACGCACCCTGCGTGTACAACCGCGACGCCTCCAACCCCGGCAGAAACGCCACATTACTGTATCCGGTCGTGAACGTCTGTTCTGCCGTTCTTACGTTCTCCGTTCCCTTCGTCGCTTCAATGTGCCACGTGTAGTGCCCTTTTGGAAAAGTCGAGCTCACTTCCCATAGGCCTAACCTCTGTGTAAGCGGGATTGTGGTTGTTCCGGTTTCCGATACGGCGACGAGGGCGACGGTGTCGGGGGCGCCTTCTGCTGTTACGGTGAACGTAAACTTCGTCTTGTCCGCCACGCCTTTCCCATCCTGCCCTTTGTCTCCTTCCGCATCGTCTTCGGTTTCGGTCGGATTCGAGAGTGAAGCGGCGGTCTCGTTGTTCGGGTCGGCGGTAAGCCACGGGTCGAATTCAACGTAATTACTTGCGCTGTCTCCCAGTCCTTCCGGATTGAGGGTGGTGTGGAACGGACCTGACGCGTCGCCCCACCAGTTGCCGCGGGCGATAACGGGGGTGAAAGCGAAAGGGCTTCTGTTCCACGTGTACGATGAGCCGGATGTACCGTAGTTGTCGATACCGAGCAGGTTCCCGGTTATGGAAGAATTTGTAACCGAGAAAGGTTCTTCAATCGGGTTGCGTCGTCCGGTGTGGTTTATGATGCCAGCCCAGTTGTTTTGAATTTTTGAATTCTCGACGGTTACGGCACTGTCGATGGAAAAGATTCCTATTTCCATAAAATTTTCAATGACGGAGTTTTTGAGAACAAGAGATGCTGTTCCGGAAACGCGAGAGTCATCAAAGACTTGTACGCCGTCGCCGAAACCGTTTTGGAGAGTTACGTTGTCGAGAACGGCGTGTCCGTTATAGAGACTTATGGCCGCTTCTCCCATATCCTCAATCAAAGAATTTGAAAGAGTGAGGCGGGAATTACCGAAGACAAGCGCGGCGGAATCGCTTACATCGCGGACGGTTACGTTGTCGAGATTCATACTCGAATTGGCAAAAAGGAGAATGGGATTGCTTGACCAGCTGAAGCCGCGTTCAATCAATATATCTTTCCCGATGATGTTTGATTCGCTTCCGTAGGTGAGTAAAACATCGCTCAAAAAATCGTGGGCGGAAAGGCGGTTGATGGTGAGGGTGCTTTCCCATACCGAGGAAAGCCCCTCCTCGAATTCCGCCATTTCCACATCAGTAAATTCCGCCGAGTAGTCTTCAAAGTAAATATACTTCGGGTAGAAGAAATTTGTGTGTTCGAAGACGGAAGGCGCGCCGGAAAATCCCGTGCCATAAAATTCCATCCTCCAGTCGCCGGGGTCGGGAAGTGTGTCTTCGCCGTCTCCGTTCGTATCGCCTCCGCGGGCATCGTCGAAGAAAGATGTGAAAACAATCGGTTCTTCCGCCGTGCCGCGCGCGAGAATGCGTCCGTAAACCGTCGGACGCGAATACAGGGAATTAAACTTCACCACAACGCCCGGTCCGATAGTGAGGGTTGCACCGAGCGGGACGATGAATGCTTCGCCGATGACGTAGGGGCTTCCCTCAACCGTCCATGTCGTATCGGGCGAGAGCGTGCCGGAGACGGGGGTTGCGGCGAGGGCGAATTGCGGGGCAAAAAACGCGAGGATTGAGAAAAAAATCACCCCAAAAAAACCGCCAAAAAGACTGATTATGTATTGCATGGTGCGGCTATCGTAACATGCGGAAAACGGGAATGAAACTGGACGAACATGCAAAATTGTTACTCAATGTTTGCAGAATTCTCTCAATTGCTCCTGCGGGTATAGTTCGCATATGCGAACTATACCCGCAGGAGATTTTATTTGTGGAAAAATTTTTAGAAACGGTACAGCCATCGCAAAAGTTTTTTGTTGAATTCCGTGAGTTTGGCGGCAAAATGCGCGCTCGCGAGGCGTTTGTTGATGCGCGTAGCGGTCGGGTAGGGGTAGGTTTTGTTGAAAATATGTTTGATGGAAAGTCCGGCGAAGTTTGCGAGAATGAGTTCCTGAATGAGCTCGCCCGCGTTCGGCGCCGCCATCGTACCGCCGAGGATTTTCCCTTTCGGGGAGATGAAAATTTTTGCTTTGGCATACTGATAATCGTCCGTAATGGCGCGGTCGTCTTCGGAAAAATCGCTTTCGAGAACCGAGTATTGCGTGCCCCGTTTTTTGAGTTCCGCTTCCCACAATCCGAACGAAGCGACTTCAGGGGTCGTGTACGTTACCCACGAGATGTGGTCGGCAGTAAATTTCTTTTTGAACGGCGAGAAGAAATTGTTGAGAATCACTCCCGCGTGCATTTCGGCGGCGTGCGTGAATTGGAAACCGCCCGCGACATCCCCGCAGAGCAAGACATTTTTGTTGGTCGTGCGGAGATATTCGTCCGAGATTATTCTTCCGTCTTTCGTTTCAACCCCCGCTTTTTCGAGCCCCAAGCCTTCAGCATTGAGTGCCCGCCCGATGCCGACAAACACCGCGTCGAAAGAAATTGTTTCTTCATTCCCCGAAGCGTCCATGAATACGGCTTCGTTTGCGGAAATGAATTCTTTGAGCACAGAATTAAATCGAAATACTATCCCCTGCTTTTTCATTTCTTCAAGGACGACACCCGATATTCCCGGGTCTTCTTTTCCCAAGATCGCGTTTGAACGCTCCGACACGATAACTTCCGAACCGAGGAATCGAAGCGACTGCGCGATTTCCATGCCAATCGGTCCAGCGCCGATGACGAGCAATTTTTTCGGAAGTTCATCCATGCCAAAAATGTTTTCATTATTCAAAACGTGCCGCACCTTCTCAATCCCCTGCCCCGTCAAAATTCGCGGGCGCGAGCCGGTCGCTATCACAATTTTTTTCGCGGAATATTCCACGCCGTCGACCGTTACGGAATTGCGTGAGATAAACTCCGCTTTTCCGAGCACCACCGTCATACCTTTGCTTTTAAACCACTCCGCATTTTCATGCTTGCGAATGATGTCCTGTTTTTCTTTAATGTACTCCCGCACTTTTTTCCAATCTACCGCTCCCTCCGCACGCACACCAAACTTCCCCGCTTCGCGCGCTTCATGCACCGTCCGCGCCACGTGAATAAGCGCCTTTGACGGTACGCACCCGAAATTGAGGCAATCCCCGCCGATACGCTCCCCGCTTTTATCAATAAGAAGCACGCGAAACCCCGCGCGGTTCATAAACCCCGCAATGTTGAGCCCGCCCGAGCCCGCGCCGATAACGATGATGTCGAAAGTGTTTCCTTTATTCATGTTTTTTATCACCAAAAAGAACAAATCGTGGAAGCAGCTTGTGTTTTCAATACGTATCCCAAGTCATAGTGAAGCTGTTTAAGCGTTATGGATTTCCCCTCCAAAAAATTCTTCCGTGCCTTCGCGAGAGCTTTTTTATCCCCCGCTGTGGGAATATACATCTTTGCGGCTTTCGTATTTTTCTGCCAATCCAAAAACTTTTCGTATGCCTCCTTCGGGACGGCAACGAAATCCTTGGTTCCTTTGGTTATATTTTCAGGCAAAATAAGAGTAATCATAGAGACACTATATCACAAATATCGACTGGTAGCAAAAAAAACGCTAAAATCGTTTTTCGTACATTTTCCCGAGATACGTGAGCGCCGCGATTCCCAGAACGGCGAAAATGATATTGATAATAGAGCGCATGCGGAGGGATTCTCCGAAGTACACGAAAAGCGCGGTGCCGGGGATCATGCCGACGAACGATGCGAGCGCGTACGTGCGCACGGGGATATTCGATACGCCAAGCAGGAAATTCAGCGCATTGAACGGGAAAAGCGGTATGAGCCGCAATACCACCACGGTTGAGAACGCTTTTTCTTCCAGCCGTTCTTCATATTTTCGCATCTTCGGATATTTTGAAACCAGATTTTTTTGCACATACTCTTTCAGTAAATATCGCGACAAAAGAAACGCCAGCGTGGCGCCAATCGTGTTCCCGATAAGCGCGGCAATCGTTCCAAAAAAATTTCCCAAGAGCGCGCCGGAAAGCAAAGTGAGCGGCGTACCCGGAAACCCGAGCGGAGCGACGATGGTCTTGAGGGCGATAAGAATGAGTGCCGTGAGTAACGGCGTTCCTTGACTGACGCTTTCCAAATGTCGCGCAAACTGCAAAAACTCCGCACGGTACACGAACAGCGCGCACGAGATCGTCAAAACCGAAATTGCAAGAGCTGTTTTTTTCATTTTGCTTTCGCTTCGTGCCCGCCGAATTGATTGCGGAGTGCGGAAAGAATTTTTCCGACGTAACTCGGGTTCTCTTTCGATTCTTCGCGAAACCGTACCGAACCTTCTATGATGGGGGTTCCGACATGCAAGCGTTTCGCCGCCTCGACCGTCCACGCGCCTTCTCCGGTGCCGACGACGCTGCCGGAAATTTCTTCGAGATTCTCGCCGTAAGTTTCAAAAGCGTTTTTGAGCCAGCCGATGAGCCGCGACTCTATGACGCTTTTTTCGTTGTACACGCGCGACACTTCTTTGAGGGAAAGATCGAATTCCGACTTTTCGAGTACGGCAAACCCTTCGGCGATTGATTGCATCATGCCGTACTCAATGCCGTTGTGCACCATCTTTACGAAATGTCCGGCGCCGCTTTTGCCCATGTAGCCGTACGCGTCCGGAGCGGAAATGTCAGCGAATAACTCTTTGAATTCTTCATACCGTTCTTTTTCTCCGCCTACCATAACGCACGCGCCGTTTCGCGCGCCGGCGGGGCCGCCGGAAATTCCCGCATCAAGAAAATGGATTCCTTTTTCGGAAAGTTCTTTCCCCCGCCGCATGGATTCCGTGTATGGCGAATTGCCGCCGTCAATCACCGTGTCGCCGTTTTCAAGATGCGGCAAAAGTTCGGCGAGAACGCTGTCAACGGCGCCCTGCGGAACCATGATCCACACGAGCCGCGGCACCGCAAGTCCTGCCACAAGCGCGGCGATGTTCTCCGCCCCCTTCGCGCCTTTTTCTTCAATCTTTTTTACCGATTCGGGGCTTCTGTTGTAAGCGACCACTTCGTATCCTTTTTCAAGAAGCCGTTCGGACATATTGAATCCCATTTTTCCCAAACCGATGTATCCTATTTGTTTTTTCATACTGTTACTTGTGATTATCTTTTAATATGCCGTTTTCCGGTATCCATCCCGGCTCATACTCTTCCATCGGTATCGCGTCCCATTGCTCTATAATCGGCGTAATGAATTTCCACGAGCCGAGCACTTCTCCGGTGCTCGCAAAAAGCGTTTGGTCTCCGGTAATGCAGTCGAATATCACCCGCTCGTACGCATCCGGCGCGTTTTTCATATCCTCGCCCTCTTCGTATGAGAATGAGAGAACTTTCGGTTCAAGTTTCATTTCAAAACCGGGATGTTTCGCAAAAAAAGTTACGGAAATTCCTTCGTGCGGCTGTATGCGAAAGACGAGCGTATTTTGCGGATGCATCTCTTCGCCGGGCGGACACAGACACGAGTCTTTTTTCCGAAAGACGATTTCAATCTCCGCTTTCGACTCGCCCAATTTCTTTCCGCTCTCCAGAATAAACGGGATGTCTTTCCATCGTTCATTGTCTATATGCGCCTCAATGCGAAAATACGTTTCGGTTTTTGAGTTCGAATCCACTTTCGGCTCTTCGCGGAATCCGCGATACTGTCCGCGCTTCACGAACTTCGGCATGTCATCTTTTGAAATCGGACGGAGCTCTTCAAAAACTTTCGCGCGTGCGTCCCTGATCGCTCCCGATTCCAAAACGCCCGGATCTTCCATCGCGACGAACGAAAGCATCTGCAGGACATGATTCTGTCCCACATCGCGAAGCGCGCCGACCGAATCATAAAACGACCCGCGCCCTTCCATGCCGAGTTCTTCAAAAAGACGGATATGCACCCGCTCGATAAATGTCCGATTCCAGAGGTGTTCCAAAAGCGCGTTTGAAAATCGAAAGGCGAGAATATTCTGTATCGTTTCCTTGCCCATGTAGTGATCCACGCGAAATATCTGCTCTTCTTTTAAGAGTTTCCCCAAGCGTTGATCAAGCTTTTCAGCGGAGTACCAATCGTTCCCAAACGGTTTCTCCACAAGAACGCGCGTCCATCCGCCGGTACTCCCGCACAAGTCCGCAAGACCGGAAGAATGAAGATGCTCGAAAATACTTTCGTAAAACTCGGGCGGAACGGCAAGGTGCATGAGTTTCGCGGAACACTGTCCCAGCTTTTCATCTATCGCGGAAACCGCGCCAAAAAGCGCGCCGTAAGAATCCGAATCGCCGAAATCTCCCCGCACATACGACAATCGTTTCAAAAAGTTCTCTTTCGTTTCCGCGTCCGCATTCGCCGTTTTCTCTTTGAGAATTTCTTCCGCGTACGCGCGCAATTCGCCGTCCGCCCATTCGCGCCGCGCGAAACCGACGACGAAAAATTCATCGGGCAAATATCCTTTCGCGAAAAGATGCCAGAGCGCCGGTATGAGCTTGCGCGAAGCGAGATCCCCGGTGATGCCGAAAATAACGATGGTTGTCGGGGTAAGGGCTTTTTTGTCGGTGGTCATGTTTTTATTGAGCGTTACTATTGGTAAAAATTTTCACCTCCTTCATCTCTCGCAAAATCCGCGCGGGGGTTTCGGCGAGCGTTCCCTCATCGGAAATAATTTTTCGGAATGCCGACATCTTCTCTTCTCCCGCGATGGGTACGATGGCGAGATCAACTTCATTTTTCAAAAACGAAAGAGTCGCGGTCGCGCGGCGCGGATATTGATTTTTCGCGCCCGCATCATATCCTCTCACCCATTGCCCGTCATCAAGAAAAAGTTTCGCGAACAATTCCGGATTTTCGGGAAGCGGCATTATTCCCGCCGTATGTCCGTCCGCGCCGACACCCTCTGTAATGATAATTGTACCATTCTCGTTTTCTTTCCTCCATCGTTTCCATTCCTTTTCAATTCTTGCCGAAAAAGCTTCAAGCGATTCCTTTTCTTTCGGAACCGAATCAATGAACCGCGCGCCGACACTCTTCGCAAGACGGTAAAATCCGGACTGTTCCAATTGAAGAAAATTATTCGCGCCCGGGTCAGTGTCATATCGCTCATCAAGCATTCCAACCGTCAAGTTCTTGCCGAGATGAGCTGCGGGAATTCCTGAAAGAATTTCCAAAGCCGACCCGCCGGAGAGCAG
>CAYRXD010000005.1:0-13649 GCA_964428135.1 uncultured Candidatus Saccharibacteria bacterium
GCGTGAGTCCGTATAATCCGACCGGAGCCACCTGCGTTGCGAACGGCACCACGAATGCGGCGAACGGCGTGATGTGCTCGCTTACGACGCTCTATGACAATTCGCTTGTGACGGGGCATGCCGCGGTGAGACAGAATCCGTCGCTTACGGCGGGAACGAACTACACGCTCAATGGAACAAATGTGACGACGAATGGCACCGCAAGCAACAACGTCCGCGGCGGGCAAGTGCGGAGAAATTCCCTCGTTTCTCCTCCGGCGAATACCGCCGTCTACATGACGCAAAGCATCAACAATAACCGCTGGGCGATGGCGGGCGTTGAACTGAAGCCGCAGCCGACCTTCGACCAATCGGCGTACCGATGGTTTGCGAACGCCGACTCGTATGATGTCGGCGCCGCGCTTACGGCAAGTCAGGACCAGGTTGCAACGCTTGGCGCGACGGGTATTCCGTTCCGTCTCCGGCTTCTCATGCATGTCGGCATAAGCGATCTTCCTCAAAACGGACTGCAGTTTAAGCTCCAGTTTGTTGGGAAGGGGACGGGCACCTGCGCGAGTCCGTCCGGAGGAACTCCGTCTTCGTATACCGACGTTACGACCGCGACGGCGATCTCGTTTTTCAACAACTCCGGTCCTCCGGACAAAAACGACGGCAATGCGCTGACAGAGAATGCAAGCGATCCGACCCATCCTCCGGACACGATTGTGCCGGAAACGTACGAAGAGCTCAATAATTTCACCAACTCCGCCGCCGCCGTGCCTCCCGGGCAGGACGGCAAATGGGATTTCGCGCTGTATGATAACGGCGCGCCGTCGAATACGACGTATTGTTTCCAAGCGGTCATTTCCGACGACACGCCGCTTGATACGTACGCGTCCCGCCCCGAACTCACCACCGCGCCGGTCCCGCTCTACGCGCAGAATTATTTTCGATTTTATGATGATAATGATGCGCTGATCCCGACCGACCCGTGGCCGCCGGGCGCAGCCGACCTCGGGGAGAATGCCGGCATAACTATCGCCGATAATCCGCTCGCCGTCGGAGAACACTTGCGTTTGCGCCTGTCGCTTCAAGTTTCCGCGACGGCGACACCTGCGACGACGCAAGCATTTCGGCTCCAGTATGGGACGCTCGTGACGACGTGCGGGGCTATCGGGAGTTGGAACGACATCGGTGCTCCCGGTTCGGGTTCAATCTGGCGCGGATTCGCCGCTACGCCCGCTGACGGCACGGCGCTTTCCGGCGACCCCCCTGCGGCGGGCGACCTCAAGCTCTCGGTGTCCGACCGCGCCGGGACGTATGAAGAATCAAACGATACGGCTTCAAATCCGTTCGGCATCGCCGTCGGGGAAGACGCGGAATACGACTGGAATGTGGAAAATAATGGCGCAACGGGGGCAACGAACTATTGTTTCCGCATGGCGAAAGGCGCGGGCGGCGCGGCTCTTGAGAGCCATAATTTTTATCCCACCATACGCACCGCGGGGTTCCGTCCGAAATCTCAAAATTGGCGGTGGTATGACGACGAAACGAATGAAACGCCGGCGACGGCGCTTGCGGCGGAGAATATCGCTCCGGCGGATATCGAGAACGACAACATAATCAAACTTCGTTTGACCGCGAAAGAAACCGCAAACGTGGCTGGAACGAACGCGAAATTAAAACTGCAATTTTCGCAATCGTCCGATTTTTCTTCCGGTATATTTACCGTAGACGCCACCAGCACTTGCAGCGGAAGCTCCTCATGGTGTTATGCCGACGGTGCGGGGACGGATAATGTAAAGATCACGACCAAAACGCTTTCCGATGCGGATGCGTGCGCGGCGAGTGCGGGGAACGGATGTGGGACGCATAACGAAGCGTCTTCCACCGCGAGCACATTCGCGCATGCCGCACTCGCCGCGGCTGAATATGAATTTACGATAATGCGCTCCGGCGCGAGTCCGAACACAGTGTATTATTTCCGCCCGTACGATGTCGTGAACGATGTCCCTGTGCCATTAAATACGGGAGAATCCTATCCGAGCTTGACGACCAAGGGAGGATTGCTTTCGTTTACCGTAGACGGCGTATCTTCGGGAACCGCGACGGAAGGCGTAACGACCGACATTACCACCACTGCGACAAGCATTCCTTTCGGCACCCTCTCGTTCGGCGCGGAAGTTGAGGGAGCGCAGCGGCTCACGGTGACGACCGATGCGGACTACGGCTATCAAGTGTTTTTGCGGCAGGAGAGCGGTTTTCTCTCCAATAACGGCGCGGAAATTTTAGGCGTGACGGGAACGAATGCCTCACCGAGTGCCTGGGCAACCGGATGTCCGAGCTCCGCGGCGGGGTGCTATGGGTATCATGCGGGAGACGATACTCTCGCGGGCGGGTCCAGCCGATTTCTGACGAACGATACATACGCAAAAGTTGAAGATACCTCCAAAGAGGCGGCATTCAGCTCCGTCGGGGTAACGGATGAAATCACCGACATTGTGTATAAAACACAAATCACCAACCAGCAAGCGGCGGGAACGTATGACAGTACGCTTATGTATATCGTCGTGCCCGTATTTTAAAAAAATTCGAAGCACGAAGCACGAAATCCGAAACAATACTAAAATTCAAAATCCAAATGTTCAAAACCCGCCGTCGCGTTTGGGATTTTAGGTTTTAAACATTTGAATTTGTTTCAGATTTCGTGCTTCGGATTTCTGATTTAGTTATAAACATCCTCGAATTTTTGCGCGCATGGTAAGATAAAGAAAAGGTAAAAAATTCATGAGGCACTGCTTAAAGAACCATATGAACATACTCGCTTTTTTTGCGGTTTTTTCTCTTGCCTTTGCGCCATTCTTTTCTTCTGCCGAGGCGGATAATTTTTCCGGCGTGTTTTCCGTTTCGCCGCTCATTTTTGATGAGAAAGCGAAGCAGCGCGATATTTTGAAGGAAACCATCGGTATCATGAACAATGCCGATCACTCCATCAATCTCTACGCTTTCGTGAACAACGTGAATCCGGCCGCGGGAGTCGAGAGCTTTGAAAGCGCTTCCGATGCCGACCTCGGGAAGTCTCTTGCGAACTGGATCGAAATATCGCGCGGGGCGATCGACCTCATGCCCGGCGAGAAACGGGAGATTCCATTTTTGATACAAGTAAATTTACGAGCGACAGCCGGAATATACCATGCATTCATTTCATTCGGGGAAGGCTCCACCCGCGTCGAGGCGGAGAAAAATATAAAAGACGGCATATCAGTTGCCATAAATGTCGAGATCTTGGACGATGCGAAGGAAGCGCTTGAGCTTAAAAGTTTTACATCGGGCACAGCGTTTGTTACCGGGAAAAAAGCTTCTTTTTTGTACGATATTCAAAATATCGGCAATCGGCCGGTTTCTCCGAAGGGGCAAGTGCGCATTTTTAACCGAAGCGGGGAAGAAGTCGCCGCGCTTGATGTGAATCAGCAGGGAATGATGCTTGAGCCGAGCATTTCGGGCGAACTCGCATCAGCATGGGACGCGGGGAGCCGATTCGGGAGGTATAAAGCGATGCTTGATGTCGAATACGGCGACAAACAGCGCGGCACGCTTCAGGACACGATATTTTTCTGGCTCATTCCGTGGAAAGAAATGCTCGCCGTGTTTCTGTCTCTCGGGGTGCTCGTACTTTCTTTGACGATATACTGGCATAACGGCTATACTTTGAAACGGCGGCAGAAGCTCGCCCACGCCGGGGTTTTTGTGGCACCGGAAGAAGCGCCACCGGCACCGGAACCGCCGCGCACGACCGCGAAACAGGGAACCGCGCCAGAGGCGAGACAGGAAGCGGTCCGCCTTGCACCGAGAGGAAAAGCGGAAGCAAAACCGACGTACGTGGTGAACCTGAAGAAATAAACCATACAGACATGAATGAATACGAAGAAAAATTAAGAGGTGTTGTGAAAGGCAAAACCGCGGTTTATATTGATGTTGCCAATCTGGAACAATCAATAAAAGGTATGTTTGTTCGACCTGATGATGTTCCGGATGATTTAAAACATCTTCCGTCCAATACTTTGCGTTGGGCTGTTGATTACAAAAAGCTTAACAATTTTTTTAAAACTATCGGGGATTTTCAGGGGGTACGATTTTATACGGCGGAGTTTGGCGGCAAAGGACATCACCAATTCAGGTATTTTTTGGATAAAAACTTAAAATTTAAACTTGTCACTAAACCGCTCAAAGAATACGAAGATCATACTGCAGACGCACCCCACCGCAAGGCAAATTTCGACGTTGAAATTGCGGTTGATTCGGTATTCGGCATGAGTAGCTTCGACACGTTTATTCTCTTTTCCGGAGATTGCGATTTTGAATACCTCGTTAAGTTTCTCCGGGGCAATGGCAAGGTTGCCATTGGGTTTTCACGATCCGGACACATAGCAAAAGAGCTACCCCCGGCGCTATCTCACTATTTTGACATTGCGAATTTCCGAACCATCTTTTTACAGGTGAGTCCCAAAAAAGCAAAGAGTCCCAAGTCTTTCGACTCGGGACCCCGCAGTTGATGTCATTTGGCACTACTGCCATATGTAAGTAGTAGTATAATTAAAGATTGAGAATAGTCAAGAATTATCCACAAGCAAAGATGAAAAACATTAACACGAAAATAGAATCAGGAATCAGGAATCAGGAATCAGGAGGACTGCGCTTTTTGCGTTTTGTTTTCGTCTTCCTTATTCCGTATTCTTTATTCCTTATTCCATCGGTTTCTGCCGACCAAAACTCTTTCGCCCTCACCATAACCCCGCCGCTCTTTCAGATGACGGCGAGCCCCGGACAAAACTGGTCAAGTGCGATCAAGGTGGTGAACAATAATCCGTATGACATTACCGTGTATGCTTCGGTGATGAATTTTCAGGCGCAAGACGAGGGAGGTGCGGGGAAGTTCATTCCGTCAAACAGTACATCGGACGTTCCCGGCGGTTATACCCTTGCATCATGGTTTGAAGTTTCCAAAGCACCGATATTCATCCGTGCCGAACAGAGCGTATCGGTGCCGTTCACTCTCCATGTTCCCGAAAGCGCGGAGCCGGGCGGACACTACGGCGCGATACTGATCGGAACCGAACCGCCCCCGAAAACAGGCGGCTCGTCGGTACGGGTTGCCAGTCAGATCGCATCACTCTTTTTAGTGCGCGTGAACGGCGATGTCATAGAAAAAGGGGATATTCGCTCGTTCTCGTCCGAACAATCCCTTTATCAAGAACCCCACGCGACATTTAATCTTCGTTTTGAAAACAAAGGTAACGTGCACCTTTTGCCGCAAGGCGACATTACGATCTACAATATGTGGGGAAAAGAGCGGGGGAGAATTTCCATCAACCAGGAATCGGACTTCGGAAATGTTTTGCCGCAAAGCATCCGCAAATTCACTTTCGAATGGGCGGGGGAGCCGAGCTTCTTCGACTTGGGGCGATACAAAGCGGTCGCAACGCTTGCTTTCGGCGAAAAAGAAAAGAAAACCGTCTATCGCGCCGCCGCTTTTTGGGTCATTCCTGTCGTTCCGGTGCTTAAAATCACCGCCTTCCTCATTATCTTCGCGTGGTTTGTCGTCTGGTCCATCCGCCGATATGTGAAAAAAGCGCTTGCGCTGGAGGCGGGGCGGCTCAAAGAGCTTGGGTATGTTCCGAAAGAAAAAGCGGAGCCGCAAAAGGTGAACAGGGAAGTTCTGGCAAGACCGCTCGTTCTTGGCGCGGTGGATTTGAGGAAAGCGGTCTCGCAAGCACCGATACGGCACGAAAAAACGGAAGAGAAAATGACGGTCACGCGATTCGCCAAAAAATATAAGCTGTTCCTGGCCTTCGTTATCGTGGCGGTATTCGGCATAATCGGTATTTCAAGATACTTTGACGATGTGCTCGCTCGGTACCGCAATTTTGATGTACAAGTGATACGCGAAAACACGAAGGACGTATTGACGGTTCCGGTCAAACTATAAAACAAAATACTATAAAAAATTTCTAATTACTAATTTCCAATTTCTAATAAAATGTCTAATATCAAAGCGGATTTCGTTTTGATATTTTGATTTTTGTTAGAAATTGGGAATTGAATATTGGAAATTTATTCCCGTCCTTTATGTCTTTGACATCTTGTCTTTAAGTTATCCACATATTTTCTTCACCTCTTGACGAAAAACAAGTATTATATATTCAAGTAACTATTGAAAATCTTTTTATACTTTATTGAATTTAACCAAGGTATAAAAATATTCTCTAGTCAGCCGCTTTCGTTTCAGGTCGGAACAAAGCAATAAAACTTACTGTGATCGGTATGGAGGGGTAGCACATATTTTATATAAAAGTACCCTCTCTCGAGATACATTCGGTTTTAATATTTTATTAGCAGTAATCTACACTTATAATGCAGTACGCATATTTATTAAATTTGTTTGCCTCGCACAAAAGAAGCATGGCGTTTGTGCTCCTCTTCACGCTCTTGTCTTGGTCTCTCGGACTTCCGAGTTTCATAAATAAAGCAAATGCAGCTAACCTTACGTTTGTTGCAGACACCCTTTCTGATTCAGGGCCTTCGGTTGTTTCAAATCATACGGTTCAGTTTCATAATACGAATGCGGTGACTTCAGGACAGACAGTCACTTTAACATTTCCTGCGGGGTTCAATTTAACAGGAATTGTTTTTACTGATGTTGACATGGCGTCTACTACTGGCGAATCTGACATAGTAGATTCTGGGCCATCAACGTCACAGTGGGATTTTCAGCTTTCTGGTCAAAGTATTACCCTGACATCTGGGGGGTCAAACGCAACAATTCCAGCAAATTCAACCACTACAATTGAAATTGGTACGAATGCCACAACTGGTGGCGCGGGCGCAAATCGTATCACAAACCCAACGGCTGGTTCTTATGAAATTAGTGTCTCCACACCCTCAGATTCAGGTAACACTCGCGTGATGATTTTAAGTAAAGTAACCGTTACCGCCGTCGTCAACACCTCCTTTACATTCACTGTTGCGGGTATCAACGCTGGTACGGTTATCGCTGGTGCCACCACCACTACAGCCACTTCAACCGCCACGACTATGCCGTTCGCTACAACAACAGTGGGAGCTCAAAATACAATTGCTCAAACACTCTCTGTCACCACAAACGCAAGAAATGGCTTCGTGGTTACTGTGAATGCAGACCAGAGGCTGACTTCAGCGACTGGTGCTGATATTGACAGGTTTATTGACGATGCGGGCACAGCTACTCCGGTGGCGTGGACATCACCTGCCGGCACGCTCGGTAACGAGGCAACTTACGGACACGAAGGGGTTTCAAGTGATGACAACCTGAACTCAAATGAATTTAATGGTGGGCTGAGTTATGCGGGAAATTTTGTTGGAAATGCTCGTCAGGTATTCTCTCATGATGGACCATCCGACGGTACAACGGATGATATCGGAGACGCTCGTGTTTTATATAGCATCCAAATCGGCGCGCTCCAAGAGGCAGGTAATGACTATACACAAACACTCACCTACGTCGCAACGCCGACCTTCTAACTCTTTCAAAAAAATCCAGTCCGCCAGTTGGCGGACTGGATTTTTCGTTTCATGAGATATATATGATATACTCGGTGTGTCTTTATCAGTAAACTTTAAAGTATGAAAAAAATATTCTATCTCTCGTTAATTTTCGCCGCCCTTTTCGGGTTTAGTCCGATTGCGACGATTGCTTCAGGCACAAACATCGAAAAAATCAGTATTGGGCGTATTTGTGGTGGAGGAGCGACAACGTGTGAAGCGAATGGGGATTCGCTTGATTCTGTGATTTCGCAGGATGGACGATTTGTTGCTTTCTCTTCTTTTGCCACCAACCTAATTTCAGGAGATACGACAGGAGGAGTTAATAGTGATGTCTTTATTCTTGATAGAACGACCAATAAAATTTCACGCCTTAATGTTGCCCCAGATGGTTCTCAAACATATGGTCCCCATGGTTCAGCGACCATAAGCAACGATAATTTACGGGTAGCGTATTCTCAAGGTGGTACTTTACTTGCAAGAATACTGACTGAGCCCGGAAACGCCGCAACGGGCACAATAGATGTTCGTAATGTAAACGTATCCACCGAAGGTAATCCACCGAATACGTTTACTTCCAGTGGTTCTCCTGTACTAAGCGGTAATGGGCGGTTTGTGGCATTTTCGTCTACGGCGAGTAACCTTGTCCCAAATGACACAAATGGAACCTGTTGCCAAGATATTTTTGTTCGGGACATAGATAATAACACCACTGAACGAGTTAATTTAAGCCCCGAGGGAGCACAGATGCTCCCGGCGATAGGAGAATGTGGTTTTCCGGCAATTAGCCAGGATGGAAGGTATGTGGCATTTTCCTGTTACCAAGGTGTTTTGTTTTCTGGTAGCCCTGATGGCATATATTTACGAGACAGAATTGCAAGCACAACATCTTTTGTTGCGGGTGTTGTTGGTAAGTATACTTACTTGGCAAGCATGAGTCGCGATGGAAAGTATATATCCTATTATCAAGTTACACTCGATTCTAATAACCCCGACGGATTCTCTTCTGATGTTTTTGTGAAGAACCTTGAGACTGGGGTGGCGCAAAAAGTGAGCGTTGCTTCCGATGGTGCCGCTGGGAATTCTTGGTCAAGCCTTCCTTCTATTAGTGACGATGGACGATATGCAACCTTTTACTCTAAAGCAAGTAACCTTGTATCTGGGGATACTAATAATGTTTATGATGTGTTTGTTCATGATTTAATAACTGGTCAAACTGCTCGGGTTAGTGAGGAAAATGGAATCGGTGGGAATAATAATTCTTATCTTTTAAGACCAGGAGGGAGTATAAGCGGGGACGGTAAATATATAGTTTTTGATTCTTGGGCAACTAATTTAGGGTCATGGATTGATACAAATAACGGCTTTGACGTATTTCTTGCCACCAACCCACTGTTTGTTTCAAACAACGCTCCCGTCCTCGGCGCTATCGGCGACAAAGTGATTGCGGAAAATCAGGTGCTTCAATTCGCGGTTACCGCAACCGACCCTGATGGTGATGCTCTCGCGTACAGCGCTTCCAATTTGCCGGTGGGGGCGGCGTTTGATTCTTCCACCGGCATCTTTTCGTGGACGCCCGGGTTTGATCAGGCGGGGAACTATGCGGATATTGAATTCTCCGTTATGGACAACGGAAGTCCGATGCAGCTTGATATGGAATTGATTACTATTACCGTGGGTGATGTGAACCGTGCTCCCGAATTCGCCGCGGTCGGTTCTCAGGAAGTGTTGGAAAATCAGCTGCTCACGTTTACCGTAAGCGCTCCAGATCCGGACGGCGATGCAGTTGTTTTGACCGCTTCGAATCTTCCGAGCGGTGCATCGTTTAATTCTTCAACGGGTGGTTTCTCGTGGATGCCGAATTCAAGCCAGGCGGGGTCGTATGTCGCAAGCTTTACCGCGACCGACAACGGCACGCCGATCGCCTCAAGCGTTCTCGACGCGGTCATTACGGTAGGGGACGTACCAACACCAACGGAACAGGCGGATACCATCATCAATGTTGTCATACATTATGACTTCCCGACTGCGGTGGAAAACTCTTACCTCGCGAATCTCCGAAAAGTGCCGAAATTCATTGAAGAGGGGAAAATCACTTCCGCCATCAACCAACTGGACGCATTTATTCAAAAAGTGAATCAGGATGCGGCATCAGGGCTGATTACGCAGGCAACAGGTGATGAACTTATCGCGCTTGCGAATGCATTGAAAAATGATTTGAATTAACTAAAAACCACCCCAATAGAGCCAAAACCCATCCGCTCGGAGGGGTTTTGTTGTTTTTCTGAGTTTGCATGTTTTTAGATTTATGTGTTATACTGTGAGAATGACTACTATCACAATTCCAAAAAACTTTATATCAAATGATGACCTCGTGATTATTCCGCGCAAGCAGTATGAGAGTCTTTTGCGCGGAAATAAAGGCAAGAAGAGTTTGGACGCAGACATGGCTGAAGCGTTGGAAGATATTAAAATTGGTAGAGTAATCGGTCCTTTTTCTTCCCTCTCAAGCGGACTTAAAGCTTTAAAAACGGCAAAATAAATGAGGCACGAATTTACTTATAAATTTATTAAATCGTACCATTCATTTCCGAATAACATTCAGTTAAAATTTGATAAACAGTTAGGGTATCTGCTAAAAAATATCAAACACCCATCGCTTCACGCCAAAAAATTTGACGAAGCAGAAGGTATTTTGGCAAGCACGGGTGGACAAAAACATAAGATTTTATTTCATCATTAATAATGATATTTATATTCTGTTAAATATCAAAAATCACCCAAAATAACGAAACATTGCGCGCGGTTCTTTCGTGCGGTAGTATGTAAGTAACAGACCCCGCGAGGTCGCAATAGGGGAAACTCCTTTTGTATGACCTGGTATACTTTTCTTACCCTCTCTCACATCATTGGCACCATTCTTGGTGCCGGCGGGGCTACTTTTGCCGAGATCCTCTCTTTGCAGGCACTGAAAGACGGTGTCATTGATCCGGCGGAAACCGCGCTTCTTCGCCTCACGTACCGCGTCCTTCGCATCGGGCTCATTATTCTTGTTCTCTCCGGTTTCGGGTACCTGCTCTGGTATCGCATGACGGGGGATGTCGCCATGCTCTATGAGCCGCGCATCCTCGCAAAGCTGACCATCCTCTTTTTTACCCTTCTTGCAGTTATCGCATGGCAGGCAAAAATGGTACCATCGTGGCTCGGAAGCGCCGGTTCGATAGTTTCCTGGTATGCGCTCATCCTTCTCGGAACATGGCGCGAGCTTGGTGCGTCATATGTGAGCATTATGGTCATCTATCTTGTCGCCTTGACCATCGCTTCGTTCGCGATGTTATTCGTTCACAAGAAAATCCTCCCATGACCCCGCTTCTTCAATTTTCACTCATAGCGCACGTGATTCTCGGCATTGCCGGGGTCGCGGCATCGTACGCCGTTTGGCTCCATGGCGTCAAAAAAATTCCGCCTGTTTCATTTCTGAAAATTTCCGCGGGAATCGCTTTTTTCTCTTTTCTTTTTTCATGGATTGCGGGCGCGTACTATTATGTCTCGTATTACGGAACCGCCGTGAAGCCGATCATAAAAGCCGGAGCGTTTCCTTGGGCGCATAATTTTTTTATGGAAATGAAGGAGCACGTGTTTCTTCTTCTTCCGTTTCTCTCGCTTGTCGTGTTCGGAACCCTTCTTGTTTTTGGCGAGGAGATTGCAAAAGAGGAGAATATCAAGCTCAAACAAGCATTTTCCTTCCTTTCGGGCGTTGTCGCTCTTCTCGGATTTTTAATAGCCGTCTCCGGAATTGTAATCTCCGGCGCGGCACGATAATTTCTATGGAAAAACGAATCAAACTTCTCCATTCCGCAATATGCGCCGCCGCCGTAACCGCAGTGTTTGTGGCGGGTATTACTCTGTTCGCTGAGTTTTTGCCTGCGCTTAAAGATTGGCTCAAAGCGGCATTCACGCATCACTGGCTCGGAAAAAGCGCGCTGTCTGCCGTTGTGTTTGTGCTCGCAATGTTTTTTGGATATTTTTTTCCGCTGAAGACAGATGCCGAAACCATACGAAAACGCATTCTGCTTCTCGTGGCGGTTTCCGCAGCAAGCGCGCTCGTAATTATTCTTTTTTTCGGGTACGAAGCATTTTTCGCTCATTCATAAAAAATTTGGCGCGGCGCTTCCAATTATGTTATTATGGAAAGATAATTTTATTATTACCAATAATTTAAGCTTCTCTTATCTTTCATGAATCATACAGCCCCGAGTGCAGTCCTTGGCGCGCTCGCAAAAGTTTGGATCGGTATCCTTTTTGCAGCGTCTTTCTTTTCATTTTTTTTGGTAAGTACTGTCGTTTTTGCGCAAGAATCCGAAAGTATTAAAATACAGCCGACGCTCATCGAAGAAAATATCGAGTCCGGAAAGAGTTTTTCGTCCGTTTTGCATGTGACGAATCTCGGTACAGCATCGCAAAGTTACAAGGTTACCGTACAAGATATTGAATCAATCGACGAAAGCGGTCATCCGGTATTCGCCAAAGAGCATGAGGCGACCGGGTTTGAACTGAGTTCATGGGTAAAAATTCCTCGTCCGGAACTGACGCTCGCTCCGGGACAATCCGCTGATGTTCCTTTTACGATCACGGCTCCCGAGAACGCAGCCCCGGGAGGACATTTCGGTTCGATATTTTTGAGTACGCAAGGCGAGAAACCGAAGACTGTTGGCGCGAGTGTCGGGTATCAAGTCGGCGCAATCTTGAGTTTCCGGGTTGCCGGCGAAACGCGCGAAGAAGCGAGGATCCGCTCGTTTACGTCTGAGAAGATGATTTATGGAGAATCAAAAGCGGTTTTTCGCGTGAAGGTTGAGAATCTCGGCAACACACTGGTGCGCCCGCGCGGACTTCTTGAGATCGTAGACATGTTCGGGAAGAAAACCGTTACTCTTGATTTAAACGAAAGCGAAGCCGCGATACTTCCGCATGCGGTGCGCGAATTTACGGTTGAATGGAATGATGACCGCGTGCGAATGGGGAAGTACCAAGCGATTGCAAGCATGGAGTATGGCACGGATGTCAAGCACACTATTTTTCAAGAGCTCTCGTTTTGGATAGTTCCGTCAAAGGTAGTGCTTCCCGTGATCGGTGTCGTCTTTCTTGTCGCGCTCATACTCTATTTCTGGGTGAAGCTCTACATCCGAAGAAAAATGCGCGAATACGGAATGCCGAAAGGAAGCAAAGCGGCGCCGAAAGGCGAACTATCCTCAAAGTCGGCATGGGTCACTATCGCCTTTATCGGATTTTTGGTGGTATTCTTGCTGGTAGTGTTTGCAATCTTTGCGTAACTAAGAAAATTCGAAATCAGAAGCACGACAATAAGACATTTGCGAAACAATACCAAAATTCAAATGTTGAAAAACTAAAACACGGATGGAGCGTTTTGAATTTTGTATTTTAGTGATTTGAATTTGTTTCGAATTTCGTGCTTCGTGCTTCGAATTTTTAATAACTTGTGCTTGTGCTTTTCATGAATAAGCAAAAAAAGTTCATCGCTCACTTTACCCTTACTTGCGCCATAGCGTTCCTTGTTTTGTCAGTATTTGGCACGCTTTCTGTTGGTCCGAAAGAGTTCACGCGGCAGCTTGGTTCGGCGGTCAGCGTATCAGCGGGCGTTGCTTCCAATGAGTACAATACCATCGCGCAGTCTTTGCTTGAGAAAGAGGCGGAAGTGAACCAAAGGGAAGCGGCGCTTGCGGAACGCGAGAGGGCGGTTATGGCGGGCGGCGAGAGAGACACCATGCTTGTCGCCACTGTGCTCTCCGTCGGATTCCTGCTTCTCTTTCTCATACTCCTCAATTTTTACTTGGACTGGAGGCGCAAACCGTAAAGAAGAGGTTTGGTATTTGTGTTTTGAAAATTGTGTTTTCGTTTTCATATGCTTCGTTTCATTCTCAAATCGCTTCAAACCTTCCTCGTTATAACGGGAGCAATTCTCCTGAGTACTCTTGCTATTAATGCCGCCGACTCCTTGAAAAATCCTTCGAACTCGCTTTTGGCGGGCGCACTTTCGAGCATCGTAGGGCAGCGCGCATGCCCTTCCGGCATGG
>CAYRXD010000005.1:13659-28527 GCA_964428135.1 uncultured Candidatus Saccharibacteria bacterium
ATGGTTCCCGTAGGGGCACCGAAAGGAGAATATTGTATTGATATATACGAAGCCTCCGCGGGCGAAACATGCATGTATCAGAACCCCGGCAACCAGAGCGAAACGCGCGCCAATCTTGACCTTGCCGCATGTATCCCGACGTCATCAAAGGGCGTGGCGCCATGGAGGAACATTTCTCAAGACCAAGCTGCCGCCGCGTGCGCGAAGGCGGGGAAACGGCTCCCGACCAACGAAGAGTGGTTTTTTGCCGCCCTTGGCACTCCCGACCCGTCTGAAAATTTTGGTTCCGCGGACTGCAACGTCAATAAAAACTGGGGGCAATACGATCCGGGGAAGACGGGGATGGGTGAAAAATGCATTTCTCCCCTCGGGGCGTACGATATGATAGGGAATGTGTGGGAGTGGACAGGGGAAACCGTCAAAGAAGGGAAGTACGGCAACATACCGCTCCCCGATGCGGGATACGTAAAAGGCGCGGACGAAAAAGGCATTCCGTCGGAAACGGGAACCGACCCGGACGACAATTATCACCGCGATCGTTTTTGGCTGACAAAAGAAGGGACTCGCGGCATGTTCCGCGGAGGATTTTTCGGAAGCGGCGCGGATGCGGGAGTCTACGCCATTCACTCTGAAATGGCTCCGTCGTTCATCGGTACGGCTATCGGATTTCGATGCGTCAAATAAGTGAAAACACAAAACACAAATTACAAAGTACCAAACAAAACACAGTGAACAAGAATCCATACAACATTCGCATCTGTTTTTTGTTCCTTTCTCTTGTCATGGGGTTCTTTTTTTTGTGGCGTGTCGTCCTCGCGTCATCTCTCACCGTTGTACGCGATACTATTTCCACATCCATTCCTTCGGCTTCCGCTACGCATGAGATAATGTTTACTGTGACGAACGCCCTTCCTCCGAGCGGCAAGATTATAATCACCCCCGAAGATGGCGCGTTTATCATTCCCGCGGCATTCAACTTTCTTGATGCGGATCTTGCCGTAGCGGCATCCGGCAGCTATATAGACCGCCCGCTTGCCGCAAGTCCGAGCGCTGTCAATGACGGACTCAGCGTTGTTTCCGGCGCTTCCGGAAGCCTTTCTTTCACCTTGAATTCAACAACCGGAATAAATGCGGGAGAGAAAGTGCAGATTGAACTGGGAAATAACGCCGCATACGCGGCGACGGGGACGAATTTTATGGTAAACCCCGCGCCCGTCGGGTCATACAGAATAAGGATCCGCACGGATGATGCTTCGGGCGTGCCGATTGATTCCGGTACCGCCATGATCGCGATCATCGCTCCCGTCACCGGCGGTCCCGTCGATACGTCAAACACCAATCCGCCCGCTCTTTCCAACGGGCTACCTTCCGGATTGCTTCCGAGCGGCACGCAAGCCGTGGAACTTTCGGTACTGACGGACGTGTCAGCCACATGCAAGTATTCTACGCTTCCGGATATTCCCTTCGCTTCTTCTACCGGTGCATTTCCTCTCACCGGCGGAACGACGCATTCGGGTGCGGTGGTGACGGGTCTTCTTGACGGCTTGTCCTACAGTTATTATGTCAGATGTCAAAACTATCAGCTTATTGCGAATTCGACCGACTACGTTCTCTCGTTCAGTGTCGGCATTGTGCCGAGTACTGAGCCGCCGCCCCCTCCGGCATCAAGCGGCGGCGGGAGCGGACCTCTCGGCGGCGGTAATTTTTTGAAAACGGCGGACGTGTCGCTGTCCGGTACCGCGTATCCTTCGGCAAAAATTTTCGTTCTGAAAGACGGGAAAGAAGCGGCGGCGGTAACCGCGGCGGCGGACGGAAAGTGGGGCGCGAAAGTGCTCGGGCTGGATCGCGGCACTTACACGTTCGGAGTGTACGCGATTGACGCGAAAAGTAAAAAATCTTCTATAATTTCATCGACGGTTTCGGTGATTGCAGGTACCGGAAATACGGTTGCACGAATACTTCTGCCGCCGACTTTGGGTGCCGCGAAAACGAGCGCAGACCCCGGGCAGGACTTCGTTTTGTCCGGATATGGTATCCCGAAAAGCATTACCGAAGTATCTTTATCGAAACAAAATGGCGCTGACGGCGACTCCTCCGCGGCGACGACTACCGTTCTCTCGAACGGAGAATGGACACTCAATATGAGTACCAAAGGTCTTTCGGTCGGCGGATATGAAGCGCGGGCAAGATCGCTTCTTTTTGCAGGAGACACGAGCGGTTTCGGCGCAGCGCTCTCTCTCGGCATCGGGCAGGACGCCGCGCCCGACCCCGCCGTACGTTCAGATATGAATGGCGACGGCAAGATCAATCTTATAGACTTTTCGATACTTCTTTTCTCGTGGGGAAAAAGCAACCCGGCGGTTGACTTGAATGGAAACGGCAAGGTCGACCTCGCGGACTTCAGTATCCTTATCTTTTACTGGACGGCATAACGGCAAATGAAAAAGCAACGATGAGTAATTTTAACTTTTCTTGAGAAAGTTTTGAACAGTGATATGGTACACTTAATTATCATTATCAGGGTTAGCGATATTTTTATATGAAAAATCATCCGGCGCGGGTATCTGTTTTTGTTTCGGTACTATTTTCTTTTCTCTTTTTTACTTCATCGGCGCAAGCCGCCAATAATGACCCGTTTCGTTCGGGACGCGAAGCAGTGAATCCCAAGCAGTCCGTCGGTGCCGGGCAATCGACCGGCGCGATGACGTACAGTTACCCCATCGCCATACCTCCGGGACGAAATGGCATGCAGCCGCCGGATCTCGCACTCACATATTCGAGCGATGACAAACGTCAAGACAGTATTTTTGGCTATGGCTGGTCTATGAACCTTCCTTACATTGAGCGCGTCAACAAACTTGGTACGAATAATCTCTATAATCAAGACAAAGAACACACGTTTTTTAAAAGCTCCTTTTCCGGAGAGCTTTTGCCGCTCGTAAATACGACACCCGTAGGAGGAAGCCTTCTTGGGGTAAGTCAGAGCACCCCGCCTCTTTCTTTGCTCGACATGCCGGAAGATCTTGCGGCATTGGGTACATCGCCTCCGAAATCAAGCGAGCCGGAAGCGTCAAGGGCGAACCCCATGACAGTAGACGCACAGACTGCCAGAGGCTTTCACACATGGACGGCAACCCCCGCCTTTGTTTATCACCCGAACGAATGGGCGGATTGGAATGCGGCGCGCGACCAAGCTATCGTAGACGCAAAGAAACCCATACCCGGTTTTCCTGTCGCCGTGGAAAAAGGTAAACCACTCTCTTCCTCTCTCTCCAACACCAAATCCCAAACCATCGCCGCCCTCGGCACAATCGAAAAAACCGCGCGAGAAAACTACTCCATCGAAGTCACCTCCATGAACCAAATCGAAGGCGGCGTCGAAGTCTTCGCTCGCGCGTGGGATAAAAACGGAGAGCAAATCGGTTTCGGCACGGATGGTACTGTTGAGATGGAACGCTTCCGTATCTTCAACCCGCCTATTTTGGTACTAGATACGAACGGAAGCATTGTCCGCACCAATCCGAAAACAAGAGAAGCCTTCAACTATCGGGAAGATCCGAAAGAAGCGCTCTTGCAAACCTTGGAACACAATTTCTCTGTCATGAAAAATATCCACTCGGGAGAAAAAATAGTGAAAGGAAAAATCGGCAGAACCACAGACACATACTATCCCGATGCGCACCCCGAAACCACTTCGGTGGATGGACTGGTGTACCAGTCACTCAACACTAATTGGGCTACCATACATGATGCTGTGGGTAGCGATGCATCAATCGATAACACCGCAACCACTATATTCGGTAAGATTGAGGCTCGCAACGCCGCCGGAGGAAATTGGAACCAGCTTGCACGATCCATACACCTGTTCGACACTTCCGCTCTTCCGGATACCGACACTATCACGAGCGCGACCGTTAGTTACTACGGAAGCTCGAAAGATAATGATTTTTCCGGAAATTCTTTCACCTTCAATGTTTATTCATCGAACCCTGCTTCTAATACCACTCTTGTTCCCGCAGACTACTCAACACTCGGTTCTTCTGCCTATTCCACCGCTATATCATACGCCAACTGGTCAACCACCGCCTACAACAATTTCGCCCTCAACTCCACCGGACTTGCCTCTATCTCAAAAACCGGCGTGACGAAACTCGGCGGACGGGAAGCAGCCTATGATGGGGCAAATGTCGCCCCGACATGGGAACAGGGCAAGATCGCAGAAGTCCTTTTCCATACCGCGGATGAAACAGGTACGACACAAGACCCAAAATTGGTGGTGGAGCACAGTGCACCCATCACCAGTCTTCTGGTCAATGGACTTACGAATCCATCAAACATTGCCACTTCCTCTCCATATTTCTCCGCTGTTCACAGCAATGCCTCCTCGACCGCGCTCGCAACCTCCTATCAGATACAGATTTCCAATTCTTTTGCCGCTTTCTCCTCTTTGTATTGGGACTCCGGGAAACTTACCCTCTCTTCCTCCACCCCTCCCAACCAGCGCACCCCAAACATCTACGCCACCACCACCTTCCCGATCGACGGAACAGCGTACTACTGGCGTATCAAGTTCTGGGATCAGTATGACGGAGTTGGAGAATGGAGCGCCGGTACGGATTATTTCATCATGCAGGTCATGGGAAATTATATGGCGAAGGTTGATGATGGCTCGATGATGAAATACTCGCTTGACTCTGGCGGTAACTGGATCGCGTACGACAAGAAGGGTTGGAAATACACCTTCGGCGCCACTTCAAACGCACGCATAGTTGACCCGAATGCTTCCTCAAGTATCTACCGCTGGTATCTCGAAGAGATTGCCGACCCGAATGGCAACAAAGTGCTCTATCGGTACAAAAAAGATAACGGACAAGTCTATCCCGATTATATCGATTACACCGACCACGGAGGCGGTGCGCTGTATGAACTTAATTTTGAAACGTGCGATGAGATTTCTCCTTACACTTGCCCAAGCACGCACGCCATTTCCTCCATATACGGATTTCCGATTGATACTCGCCTCCATGTCATCGATATGAAGGCGCAATCAAATGGGCTTACAGTAAAGAAATATAATTTCAGTTATCTCAACAAGCCGGAAGACGATCAGACTCGCACCCTTCTTAGTTCCGTACAAGAAACGGGGTATCTCGACGATGGCACCAACACGGTTTCTCTGTCGGCAACGACATTCAGTTATCAAACAAGCACCACCACATGGACGGACGTCACCGACCCGAATTCTTGGCAAATGGCTTTTAACACTTCGGATAATTCAAACAACGATTACGGCTGGCGGCTCTTTGACGCGAACGGCGATGCGCTTCCCGACTGGGTAAGAAGCAACGGTGTATCTTCCGCTCTTTTGCTTAATACCGGCACTAAATGGAGTACATCAACCGCATGGACGATTCCCGTCTCGTTTTCAGTAAACAATACGGAGCAGGGCGTACGCATTGCGGACGTGAATGGTGACGGTTTCATGGACCTTGTCGCCGCGAGCTCGACAAAAATAGTGTACATCAACAACGCGACAAGCACATGGGCTGCGAGTTCAACATGGGCTTTTCCGGCAAATTTTAGCTTTATTGACACCGGAAATAATGACAGAGGAGTCCAGATTGTCGACGTGAACGGCGACGGACTCGCGGACGTACTCCAAGCCTATTACGCGAGCACCACTGCCACCACTTCGGCAGTCTATATAAACAACAGTCATGGCTGGACAGAAGACACCGGCTGGTCAATTCCGGAGAATTTCATTGCCGATCTTCGCGACCCCGGGACACGTCTGTACGATTACAACGGCGACGGGCTGATCGACATCTTGCGTTCAAGTAGTTCTTCGCCGGCAGTTTCGCGCGTGTACCTTAACAATGGGCGCGGATGGGATTTGATATCTGACACTCCTCCGGAAGTATTTTCCAACGGCGGCGATATCGGAACGGCAGACCAAGCGGTGCGCTTCGCGGACATAAACGGCGATGGGCGCGTGGACATGGTAAAAGGTCTTGCCGCAAGTCAGCGGAGAATTCGCATTGCGGGAGGGAACACGATAAATGATACGTTTCCGGAAGACTTTCAGGACACCTCGAATAAAAATTATGGCGTGAATATGGCTGACGTGAACGGCGATGGACAGATAGATGTTATGCGCGGGTATTATGATTCCGGTACAGGTATCACAACGCGGAAGGTATACCTCAAAAACGGAAACACTCCGGACTTGCTCCAACAGGTTGTGAACTCGCGAGGCGGGAAAACAACAGTCGCCTACCAAGGCAGTGCGCAGTATAAAGATAATGACAATAACCTTCTGAATTCGAGTTTGCCGCTCTTGACGCAAACCGTGCGGACGCTCACGACCGACAGCGGTTCGTATCTCGGCAGCGCTGACCGCGTGATAGCGACCACGACGTACGAGTACAGAAATGGCTACTACTATCCTGATTCGATTGACCACAAATTCGCCGGATTCGGCATCGTGATAGCCACGACGACGGACAACAACGTCACAAAAACCTATTTCCACCAGGGAAGTACGACTGACAGCACGAACGGCGAGTTCAACGACCATATTTCAAAGGCGGGGAAGCCGTACCGGACGGAAGTGTACGACCAAAGCGGCAACCTCTTCACTCGTACCATCAACAAATGGGCGCGGGCGGATTATGGCGACGGGCGCAATTTCGTGAAGCTCGCGCAAACGCTCACCCAAAACTTTGACGGTGATGCTTCTCATCGCGACAGCGCCGCCTCCACCACCTACAGCGACCTGACCGGCGATATTATCGCGCTTACAAATTACGGCGAAGTGACCGGAAATTCCGACGGCACATTTACCGACATCGGCACCGACCTTGCCTCCACCACGTATAGCTACGCCGCAAGTTCCACGCTTGCCGTCATGTCTCTTCCTTCGCGCGAATTGCTCGCCGACCAAAACGGCAATACCGTCAAAGATACGAAATGGTATTATGATTCGCTCGCGTCCGGTCTGGCAAGCTCAGGCAATCAAACCAAAGAAGAACGCCTCATCTCCGGCACGAGTTACGCCTCAACAACGAAGACGTACAATGCCTACGGAAATGTCAGCACCTCCACCGATTCGCTCGGGAACGCAACCGCCTTTACGTATGATGCGTATGATTTGTATCCGACCACCGTTTACAATCCGCTCTCTCAAACGCGGCTCTATAGTTATGATTATTCGCTCGGAAAGCCTGCTACAACGACGGAAGAGAACAGCCAAACTTTCGTTACCGTTTTCGACAGCCTCGACCGCCCCACCGCGGAGAAACAGCCGGACTTCGCTTCTCCAAGTACGCTGGTGTATAAAACAACCTACAGCTATACGGATTCCACCACCACTCCGTCATCCATTTTCCGCAGCGACTATCTTTCAAGCGCGACGACTTCGGATTCATACACGTATCTCGACGGTTTCGGACGCACAATACAGACCAAAAAAGAAGCGGATTCTTTAAACGGCTGGATTGCGAAAGACACGGTATATAATTCAATCGGTTCCATCGGCAAAGAATCGCTCCCGTATTTCATTTCCTCGTCTGCGTACTCTTCCGCCACGACCACCTCGCCACTCTTTGCAACTTACACCTACGACGCGCTCGGCAGAGTCCTGACATCCGCGAATGCCGTCGGGACGACCACAAACGCGTACCGTGATTGGCGGCTGACTGTTACTGACCCGTTAAGTAATACCAAAGACTTCTACAAAGATGCGTACGGCAACCTCATAAATGTCGTCGAACACCCTTCATCTGCCGCAACCACCACCTACGCTTGGAATCTTCTTGGTAAGCTGACTAAGATAACCGACGCGTCCTCGAACATCCGCAACTTCACGTACGATAAGCTCGGAAGATTATTGAACAGCGAAGACCTGCACGTTTCCGGAGACACGGCATACGGCAGTACCACTCGTACCTACAACGCCGCGAACCTAACGAGCGTGCTTACCCCGCGAAATGATACTGTTTCCTATGCTTACGATGCGCTGAATCGAGTTACGTCCGAAAATTCGGCGACGACCGGCTTTACTGACGTGAGTTATCAATATGATACGTGTACGAATGGTACTACGCGACTGTGCCAAGTGTCTGCAAACAATGCCGCTACCACGACTTACGTCTACAATCCCGTCGGGCTGACTTCGACGGAAGCGCGCAAAATAGGTTCTTTGTGGGCAACCACCTCTACGTCATATTTCCGAAACGGCTCTACCGATACGCTGACTTACCCGGACAATCATAAGGTGGCGTATGCGTATAACGATGCCGGAGATTTGTACCGCGTTCTCGGACTTGGTACGGGCACGACCACATGGAACGCCATCGTCGAATCCATGAGTTACGGTCCGCACGGAAAACCGACGAGCATCGACTACGGCAATAACACCAAAACAACCTATACCTACGACCCGGCGAAAGTTTACCGCCTCACGCGGAAATACACCACCGCCACCTCAACCACCCCCGGCATCCCCGAACAGTTCTTGCTTCTTTCAAGTATATTCGGCGGGAAAAAATTGGCACTGCTTGATGCGGGGGACATCTTGGCTGCTTATCCGGAATCGTCATTGGGATATTTTGACGCTAATGTCGCAAGCACTACGGCGTCTTTTTTCGAGCCTGCCGCAACCACAACCGCCGATGTTTCTGTTCAGGCGACAACAACGGATACGGTAATTACCGAACCGAATCTTTTTATTGACGATACCATTGCGTCAACAACAGAAAGCGCAACCACGACTTCTCAAAATCAACCACTCGCGTTTAGTGAGATAACTGCATCAACCACGCCCGTCATTGATACCCCCTCCGCCTCAACCACCGAAGACATCGCCCCCGCACCGGAACCCGCCCCCCAAATCAACCTCCCGGAGTCAATCAAAACCCTCCAATCCCTTCCCGTAAAAGAGCGTGCAAACAGGAAAGGCGAAACCATAGCCGCACTCGGCGCAATCGAAAAAACACAAAGAGAAAACTATTCCATCGAAATCACCGAAATGAACCCAATCGGCGGCGGTGTCGAAGTCTTCGCCCGCGCGTGGGATAAAAATGGAGACCCGATCGGCTTCGGTACCGACGGCACCGTTGAAATGGAACGCTTCCGCATCTTCAACCCACCGCTTCTCGTCCCTGACGCAAACGGCGAAGTGTCCCGTTTCGATTCCGAAACCAGACAAATCTTCAAACTCCGAGAAGACCCGAAAGAAGCGCTCCTGCAAACCATCGAACACAACCTCTCCGTCATGAAGAATATTCATTCGGGAGAGAAAATCATACCCGGCAAGGTGGGGAGAACCACTGACACGTATTATCCCAATGCAGACCCCGAAAGCACTTCGGTTGATGGAATGATATATCAGTCTCTCAACACAAATTGGCCTACAATACATGACGCAGTAGGAAGTGATGCCGCAATTGATAACACCGCAACAACTATGTTCGGAAAAATCGAGGCGCGCGCCGCCGCCGGAGGAAACTGGAACCAAATCGCCCGCTCCATACATCTGTTTGATACTTCCGCCCTCCCCGACACCGATACCATAACGAGCGCTACGGCAAGCTATTACGGGAGCTCGAAAGACAATAATTTCAGTTCAAATTCCTTTACCTTCAACGTCTACTCGTCAAACCCCGCTTCCAACACAGGCCTTGTTCCGAGTGATTACTCGAAACTGGGCGGAAGCGCATATTCCGACACGGCGATATCGTACTCAAGTTGGTCTACCGCCGCCTACAACAATTTCAGCCTGAACGCGACCGGACTTGCCGCCATCTCAAAAACAGGCGTGACAAAACTCGGCGGACGAGAGGCGACGTACGACGGAGCGAATGTTGCGCCGACCTGGGAGTTGGGGAAAGTGGCTGAAGTTCTTTTCCATACCGCGGATGAGGCGGGGAGTACAAACGATCCGAAACTCGTGATAGAGCACACCCCTACACCGACCGCGTCAGGATTCCTCACCAACGGTCTCATAAACCCACTCAATATCGCCACCACCACTCTCTACTTCTCCGCCATTCACCAAAACGCCTCCTCCACCGCGCTCGCAACCTCTTACGAAATCCAAATCGCCACCTCGACCGGCTTCACTTCCTTTTATTGGGATTCCGGGAAACAAACCCTCTCGTCCTCCACCCCTCCCAACCAGCGCATACCGAATATCTACGCGACGACAACATTCCCGATTGACGGCACCGCCTACTACTGGCGCATCAAATTCTGGGACCAGTACGACATAGCGCTGGACTATTCAACCACCACCGCCTCCTTCACCATGCGTTCTCCCGCCAGCGTCCTTCAAGACCTAAACTACACTTATGACGCGAACGGAAACATCACCCAAATCAGCGATGCTTCGGGTACCAACGGAGCGGGGAATTTCACCTACACCTACGACAACCTCTACCGCCTCACGAGAGCAAGCAGCACCGACGCGGTCTCAAACTGGCTCCAAACCTACACCTACAGCGACATAGGAAATCTCACCAACAAAAGCGATGTGGGAAACTATACCTACGCAGGCACAAATTACGCCAATCCCCACGCGGCAACCACCATCAACGGCACCACGTACAGTTACGACCAAGCCGGCAACCTCACGAGTGCCGGAACCAATACTTACACGTGGGACTATGCGAACAGATTGACCGACACGAACGCGAACGGCACCACCACGCATTACCTCTACGACCAAAACAATCAGCGGGTGGAGCAAGACATCAAAATCGGAGCGGGGGCGACAAGTACCACAAAATATTTTTCAAAATATTTTGAAACCTCAGGCGCGACGACAACGCTGTACGTCTTCCTCCCCTCAGGAGAATTACTCGCGACCATAGAGGGAAACGGCAGCGCCACAAGTACTTACGTCGCTCACACGGATCATCTTGGCGGAACTAACATCATTTCCGACAAGGATGGGAATTCATCTCAGTTAGTAAATTACTACCCCTACGGAGAAATACGGCAGAATGAAAAAGCGGCAAGTTTTGATGAAAAACGCAAAGCGATAGGACAGTACTACGACGATGCCACTTCGCTCAATTACTACAATGCGCGGTATCTGAGCGGGGTGCGGGGGCAGTTTTTGAGCGAGGATCCGGTGTTTACCGGAGATCCGAATGCACAAAAGCTTACAAACCCACAAGAGCTTAATTCCTACAATTACGCCGCAGGAAATCCAGTCACGAAGAGTGATCCAACAGGACGGTGCCCGCAATGCCTCATCGGTGCCGGAGGAGCGATGGCGGGGCAGTATATGTATGATGTTTACAACAATATTCAGGGCAGTGGTCTTAGTGCCGGGGCTTTCTATCAGAATCTTTCAAGTCCGGAGACGTATCTTGTTCGGGCTATACAGGGTGGAACTGCCGGTTTTACTGGAGTACTCGCAGGTGGTTTGAGCTTATCGGGTCAAATTGCAGCAGTTGGTGCCGCATCAGGAGCAACAGGAGCGTTCGGTAATTATTTATTAGGCGATCCGGTATCAGCGCAGTCTGTCGTCTCTGACGCGCTAGTCGGTGGTCTTACCTTTGGAGTAGGAGAACTTGTTCCAAAAGTCCCTGGACGCTTGCCAAAATTTGCAACCCCCTCATTCTTCTTCGGTCAGCATACTCAACAGAGCCTCGCGCAACTCACAGTTGGTGCGGGCACATCGTACATAAGTACACAACTTGGAAATACGTCTGGCGGAAGTGTCCGCCTCCCTACCTCCTCAGGTGGGGGAATTTCGCCTGCACCAGCGTTATCTTCCGTTCAATCATCATGGTTCCAATCGCAGATTAATTCGATTGCTGCACAGGTAAGGTCGTTGCAACAACAGGTGAGTCAGCTTATTAGTACGATAAGTAAAAAAAGATAATATGGATAAAAATGTAACAATTTACAGAGCGAAAAAAAGTGCAATGAGTGGGGGTTTATTTATCCTCACACTAACGTTCTTTGGCTTTACTCTACCTTTGTTAATAGCAGGTGACCCTGTAGAGCCACGGAAATTGGTGGGGTTATTGGGGTTTTGGGTGACAGGGATTATTTTAACCATATTACCCCTTACTTTCAAATTAGAAATCGGAAATGGATACGTACGCTTCTATGCCGTGGGTCTTTGTTACAGGAATTTGCACTCTACAGATATTCAAGTGTTAGAGTATGGAAATCTCATGCGAGCAGGCGGTCTTGGATATGGAAAAGGTTTGAAGGGTTGGGAAAAGAGAAAATATGGAAGTAAATATTTCAGTATAGGAGAAAAATTATACGGCAAAGAAGCCATTCAACATGCCAAGCGAGTTCTCGAGGCGCACGTTATCACGAAGAAAATAATATGATATCCAAGAACGAAACCGTGGTTTATAAGCCTACGAAAAAGATACTAAAGGATGGTTTATTTCTAGTCGCGATGATATTTTTTGGGCTCACACTCCCTTTGATAATCAAGGGGGAAACTGTAGGAACGCAAAAGTTGATGGGGTTGGCAGGGTTTTGGTTATTTGGAATCATTTTGACTGTAGTACCCCTCGGGGCGAGATTAGAGGTAGGGGAAGACTATATAAAAACATATCTTTTTGGTTTTACAACCACGCATAAGATTTATCGTTCTGATATTCAGGTGTTGGAATACGGAAACCTATTTCGTTTTGGGGGGCTAGGGTATGGGAAGGGTATTAAATTTCGAGCTTTGATTAATGGAAAAAGCAAAGCATACAGCATTGGAGAATATCTTTACGGCAAAGAAGCAATTGCTCACGCCAAGCGAGTTCTCGAAGCGCACCTTATTACGGAAAAAGTAAAATAATTTTCCATGCTTAAAAAATTCCTCACCCCATTCCTCATCCTCGCCTCCCTCCTCCCTCAATTTTCCTCCGCCCAAACAGCGGAAGAAATCACCCCTCCCGAAATCCCCATCTACCTCTTCCTCCACCACGCAAGCACTACCCCCATCGGCATTCTCGCCGTCACTCCGTTTTTCGGCGAATCCGTCGTGTGGTCATACGCCCCGCTCGACCCGACCGCAGATGCGGAAAAAACGGAAGTGCTCGCATCGGACGCCGTCTCAAACTGGCTCCAGACCTACGCCTACGACAATCTCGGAAATCTCACGAACAAAAGCGATGTGGGGAATTACACCTACGCAGGCACAAATTACGCCAACCCTCACGCGGCGACGACCATCAACGGCACGACCTACACCTACGACAACGCCGGCAACCTCGCAAGCGCGGGAAGCTATACCTATGCCTGGGATTACGCAAATCGATTGACCGATGCGAACACAAACGGCACCACCACGCACTACCTCTACGACCAAAACAACCAGCGCATTGAGCAAGACATAAAAATCGGCGCCGGTGCAACAACCACCACGACCTACTGGAACAAACTCTACGAAACGAGAGGAGCGACGACTACGCTCTACCTTTTCTTGCCGAACGGAGAGCTCCTTGGTACGATAGAAGGGAATGGAACGGCGACCAGTACTTTCATAACCCATACCGATCATCTGGGCGGGACGAATGTGGTGTCGGACAAGGACGGGAATCAGGCACAGCTCGCTACCTACTATCCGTACGGCGCGAAACGAAACAACGAACTTCCCGCGAATTTCAGAGAATCCCGCCTCTTCATTTCACAATACGACGACCTTGCCACTTCCCTCAACTACTTGAACGCCCGATACTACGATGCCACCCGAGGGCAATTCTTGAGCGAGGATCCGGTGTTTAATCGCGAGCCGGGTAAACAAGGATTGTTCAATCCGCAAAGTTTGAACAGCTACAGCTATGCCTTAAACAATCCTCTCACCTACAGCGATCCGAACGGGGAAGCGGTGCCGGTAATCGCCCTTGCTATCATTATCGCGCAGCTCTACTCCGCGGTGAAAGATTTGCAGACCGCGGTCAATACTTTACAGAGCCAGCAGAGTGCGGGGCAGAAAGTTACCTCGTTGGGTATTCTTGGATTACAGCAGATAAATCCTTTGCGGAAAGCGGATGTGGCGGTGAATGCGGGGAGGGTTGGGGTGAGTGCTGCCCGTGAAGCAATTCAAGAAGGTCGAAAAGTACAAGCGGAGTTGGGTTTTCCGAATGTGAAAGTGGGGAGTTTTGGGGGATCCACCGCTGGGAAGGTAATACCAATTTCGGTAAAAAAAGAAGCTGCGGAAGAGGCAAACTATAAATGTGTTTTCTGCGGTTCTTCGACAATTCGTGACCCAGGTCCTTTTCAACAACACGCGGATCACTCAATTTCAAAAGTGCAAGGAGGAAATGCTGACATAACCAACACACAGAATACTTGTAGGACGTGTAATTTACAGAAAGGAAGTATGACATCTCAGGAATTTATTGAGAAACTTATCCGCTCATTTTTGCAATAATATGCTGTCCACAAAAATTATTGCCAACATAATGGGTGCCGGATGGTCGTGGGATGAAGAGTTATTAGAGGCAGAAAAGATTGATGATGGGAGTTATGTAATTCAAAGTATTCCTTATTATGCTTATGGTTTAAACAAGCAAGATGTTGTTTCCGTTACAAGAGACGAGGATAAATTGTATGTGAGTGATGTAAAAAAAAGGGGTGGGCATTCAACTTTGCGTATAATTTTTGCCAACAAGGAACTGACGCTCGAAGGCCAACTACTCGAATTAAAAGAAATTTTAAATTTGGGATGTGTGATAGATAAACCATTTTTTACAATGTATGCAATTGATGTTCCTCCAAGTGTTGACGTCGGTAAAGTGATTGAATATCTGAAAAAAGGAGAATCAAAAAAAAAGTGGCAATACGAAGAAGGATATGTTCATACAGAAAAACGATTCAAACACTTTTTCCCACCTCCCT
>CAYRXD010000005.1:28537-32575 GCA_964428135.1 uncultured Candidatus Saccharibacteria bacterium
CAAACTCCAGAAATCGCCCAGCAAGAAAACCTTATTCCCGTCTACCTCTTTCTCCACCACACCGAAACCGAACCTCTCGGCGCGCTTGCTGTAACTCCGTTCACTGATGATACCTTCGTATGGATGTATGCGCCCCTTGACCCGACCGCAGATGCGGAAAAAACGGAAGTACTCGCATCCGACGCCATCTCAAACTGGCTCCAAACCTACACCTACAGCGACATAGGAAACCTCACGAACAAAAGCGATGTCGGGAATTACACCTACGGAAATACCGGCTACGCCAACCCTCACGCGGCGACGACCATCAACGGCACGACCTACAGTTACGACAATGCGGGAAACCTCACCAGCGCAGGAAGCGCCGCCTACGCCTGGGATTATGCGAACAGACTGACCGACACCAACGCAAACGGCACCACCACGCATTACCTCTACGACCAGAGCGGACAGAGAGTACGGCAAGACGTAAACACGGGAACCGGAACCACCACCACGACCTACTGGAACAAACTCTACGAAACGAGGGGAGCCACAACAACCCTCTACCTTTTCTTGCCGAACGGAGAGCTCCTTGGTACGATAGAAGGGAATGGAACGGCGACCAGTACTTTCATAACCCACACCGATCACTTGGGCGGGACGAATGTGGTGACGGACAAGAACGGGAATCAAACACAGTTGGCGACGTATTATCCTTACGGAACAAAACGAAACAACGAACTTCCCGCCAATTTCAGAGAATCCCGCCTCTTCATCGGACAGTACGATGACCTCGCCACTTCGCTCAGTTATCTGAATGCCCGATACTACGACGCCACCCGCGGACAATTCCTGAGTGAAGATCCGGTTTTCAATCGCGACCCAAACAAACAACAATTAATTGATCCGCAAAGTTTCAATTCGTACAGCTACGCATTAAATAATCCCCTGAAGTATAGCGATCCCAATGGGGAAAACCCGATTTTTGTCGCCATACTTCTTCGTCTCGTTTCCGCGTTGCAGACGCTTTCTAGAATACTTTCTACTCCAACTGCTCTCACCGCAATTAGCACAACCGCGGCGATTACTAATCCTACCACGGTACACGCACCTACACAGACAACAAATCTTTCGATTCCTACAGCTATGTCAACACCCCAAGTTATTTTTGGAGTCGCGGAGATGGTTGGTGGTGGAGGGGCGGCGAAGAGTACAGTAAACGTTATAGAGAAAAAAGGGTGGCAACTTGGCGACGATGTTTACAAAAACACAGCAAAAGGAAAGTTTCCTTCATGGTCGACAGTGCGTGCGCGCTTTTGGAAAAATGAATCGTCAAAGTCGGACGCAGTCGAAGAATATGGAGGTGATAATGTTGAACGGATACAAAAGGGACTTGCGCCACAACGATATAATTCCGATAAAGGAGGGATGGAGTCAAAAGAGTTAAGCCATGAACCGATTCCGGCGAGAGAGGGCGGCACTGAGTTCGTTCCCAAATGGCCTCAAGAGCATGCTGAGTACGACCCATTTAGACGTCCTGGATATTAATTAATTACTTCAATTATGTCACAATCTTCTTCTCAATCAATAAAATTTTATAAAGACGTCGCGTTAAATAAAAAGGTCTGGACGATTAAAGATAGTAAGGGTTTTCCCGCACCAAAGACATTTGATGGGAAAAGAGCAATGCCATTTTGGTCACGATTAGAAATGGTTGAAAAAATTATTCAAACAGTTCCGGCATACAGAGGATTTTCACCACATGAACTTAGTTGGAATGAGTTTGTTTCAAAGTGGGTGCCAGGCATGACCAAAGATGGATTACTGGCTGGACTTAATTGGGGCGGAGAAAAAGCAACGGGATACGATTATGAGCCAGAAGAAGTGAAGAAAAATATTGAGACGATAATGGGTTCAGGGCTTATTCAACCCTGAACCGCAAGTGCCGGAGGGTTTTTTAACGGTTTTGGTACCAAGCCTTCGTATCCGTCTCAGTCGGACCAGAAAAATTGGGCTCGTGGTGCATATGCCGGTGGCGGAGTCGGTGCTTTTTATACACCGGACGCAGAGGATATAACAGATTTGGGCGGGGCGGGGAATTTGACGAGTTACAACGCGGGTTTCGCTAATAAAGGGGGTAATATCCAATACTCCACCGGACAGAATGCAGACGAAAAAACAATCAAAGCGTATGGCTATAGTGGACCGGTGCCGACGCCGTGGGGTACAGTGGTATTTCCTTCCTATGGATATGGAGCAGACATCTCTTCGTATAACACAAACTCATGGGTACTGTTTAACAGCAATAATCAACCTTCTCAAAGGTCGTGGTAAATCTATGAAGAAATTTTTGACATTTGGATTCTTTTTTAACATCGTCATACTCTGTACACTATCATCATCTCTCTATTGGTTTGTGGCTATGGGGCCGACTGATGGAATTTTAGTTCCCAGTATCTTCTTGCTATACATCGGGAGTTTTTACACACGACGTTACCGCTATATAGGAAGTGAGAGCTTCAAGCGAAGTATGAAAATGAAGAATGTTCCTTTTTTTGGAAAATTGGGAACTCTCATGTCAGAAAAAGCTTCGCAGTTCATGTATCTCGAAATTGGAATAATCCTTACTATTTCAGGTGGGGCTTTGCTGATAAAAGCATTTATGTAATTCCTAACATTTTTCACCGATGTTTCCTCAAATCACTACCATGCGTTCTCCCGCCTCCACCCTCCAATCCCTCCCCATGAAAGACCGCGCAAACAGGAAAGGCGAAACCATAGCCGCACTCGGCGCAATCGAGAAAACACAAAGAGAAAATTACTCCATCGAAATCACCGAAATGAACCCAATCGAAGGAGGCGTCGAAGTCTTCGCCCGCGCGTGGAACAAGAACGGAGACCCGATTGGCTTCGGTACCGACGGCACCGTGGAAATGGAACGATTCAGAATTTTCAACCCGCCCATTTTGGTTCCCGACCAAAATGGAGAAGTGTCCCGTTTCGATTCCGAAACCAGACAAATCTTCAAACTTCGAGAAGACCCGAAAGAAGCGATCCTGCAAACCCTGGAGCACAATTTGTCCGTTATGAAAAATATTCATACGGGAGAAAAGATTGTGAAAGGGAAAGTTGGCAGAACAACGGACACATACTATCCAGATGCAAATCCGGAAAGTGTTTCAGTTGACGGATATGCGCGTCATGCTCAAAACCTTACATGGACGAATATTCATGACGCTGCGGGTACCGAGACGGATGATGTATCAAACCCGAATAAAATCGGAGGAATAGACGCACGAGGAGCAGGCACGACCGATCACTGGAATGTCCTCTACCGTTTCTACTCCCTCTTTGATACTTCGCCTCTCCCCGATACCGATAACATAGTAAGCGCGACCCTCTCTATCAAAGGTACCTCTAAATCCAATGACTTTACCACCAACTCGTTTACGTGGAATGTGTACTCAGGTACTCCCGCTTCAAACACGGCTATCGCCCCAACAGACTATGCACAGTCTCATTTTGGCACAACCGCACTTTCTGATGCCATTTCTTACACCAACTGGTCTACCAGCGCTTTCAACAACTGGTCTCTGAACGCTTCCGGTATTGCGAACGTATCCAAAACAGGGGTATCGAAGTTTGGGATACGAGAAGCCACTTACGATGTGCCGAATGTGGCGCCAACATGGCAGGACGGGAAAGTTGTTGAAATATTCGGGAACAATGCCGAAGAGGCGGGGAGTACAAACGACCCAAAACTCGTAATAGAGCATACCCCCACGCCGACCGCATCAGGATTCCTCACCAACGGTCTCATAAACCCTCTCAATATCGCGACCACCACTCTCTACTTCTCCGCCATCCACCAAAACGCCTCCTCCACTGCGCTCGCAACCTCTTACGAAATCCAAATCGCCACCTCGACCGGCTTCACTTCCTTTTATTGGGATTCCGGGAAACAAACCCTTTCTTCCTCCACGCCGCCGAATCAGCGTACCCCGAACATCTACGCCACCACCACCTTCCCCATCGACGGCACCGCCTACTCCTGGC
>CAYRXD010000006.1:0-31748 GCA_964428135.1 uncultured Candidatus Saccharibacteria bacterium
GGGCGGGAGTCGAACCCGCAAGAGCTTACGCCCACGACATTTTAAGTGTCGCGTGTCTACCAATTTCACCACCCGGGCTATATATCAAATATTACCTTTTCGCGTCGTTTGCTTGAGGCGTGAGCGGGAATCGAACCCGCGAATAAAGCTTTTGCAGAGCTTTGCCTTACCACTTGGCCACCACGCCTTGTTGTTTTCCGTGTATAAAGTATCGCACAATCATTGAAGAAAATCAAAGATTTGTGAAGCTAGAAGACCGGCTCAGTTTTGACTTTTTTCTAAAATTATGCCAGTCTGTCATCAGAAACGGTTTATTGAATTGTTCACCTGAGGGGTATAAAGTATGAAAAAATTATTTGACATTGAAGTGGAATCAAAGCTTATGGAAGCCGGAGGAATTCTTCGCCGTTCTGCCGGGGAACTCGGATTTTTTGCCGGTTCGGGGGTTCGTTATGAAAATCAGTATTGGACGCGAGATATGGCGCTTGCATTTTGTCCGGCCGCTTCGGCGTTCGGGCGTTGTTTATACTCCATGGAAGATATGGCAACGGTTGGGTTGCTTCAGACACGCCGGGAGCATTTGCGCGAGCTTGCAAGGCGGCAGGGAAGGAACGGAGCAATCCCGATTCTTTTTTCGGACTTTCCCGAACTGCTCATCCGAAAACTTCGTAAGTGCTCTTACCATGGAACGAACATTGATGTCGGCAACTCGTTTCTTCTGAAGCGAATTTTCGATGGCATGTTAGGAGACGCGGCGGACTTCCCCGAATTCGCGGATTTCCCAAAAGATGATTTACAGAGAGGACTTTACCGTCTTACTCCGATGACCACAGACAGCGAATTGTTCTTTGCGCTTGCGGTGTATAATTATGCGCCGGAATTACGGGACTTTGCCGATACTGCGCTTAAGTATCTTGAAAAAAATTACATGCGAGATGGCCTTATGGTCGGTGCGGACTGGCGGGATACGATGCAAGACATTTTAGCCAATGTTCCTCTTCTTTCGAATAACTCCCTGCTTTACGCACTGTATCGGATAGCCGGGCACGACGAGAAAGCCGAAACTCTCAAGCGTAATGTTGAAAAGACGCTTTTCTGCAATGAAACATATCTTGATTATCCCGGAGCAATTCGTTTCGACCCATTTGGGGCATCCCTCGGAGTGCTTCATGGGTTGATTCCGGAAACACGGTATCAATCAGTCATGGAAGGCTTTTTGTCGGTAGACACCAAGCATGGAGTAACGGCAGAGTGCAAGCATGTTCCTCATCGTCCGGAAGAGGCCGAAGTGATTGAACGCACGAATGGAGTAGCGGTCTTTCCGTTCATTGTCGGCTTCACGATTCTTGCGGCCATTCATATGGGCGAGATGGATTTTGCTCGTGAGCAGTTCCGGAAACTCCATGAGTTGAATGGTTTCGCTGAATGGTATGACCCATCGAATGGAAGCAGGTTTGGGGAATATGAACAAGGTTGGAGCGCCGCGCTTTATCTTTGCGTTGTGGGCGCATTTCGTGGCCGCGGCGCGGGGGTCTGATAAATTAGGAAAAAAAGCCACCAACCGGAAAACGGAAGGTGGCTATTTTTTTACCTAATTTCCCCGCAAAAGCTCGTCAATTCGCTGGCGGAACTTTTCGCCTTTATCAATTTCAAAATCAACGCGGGGAACGGTTTTTATTCGCGTATGGTCTTTTATGTATTCGCGAAAGTCGCTTCTTTTTCTTTTCGCAAAGGCAAGGGCGATAGCCGCTTGCGCTTCGGGGAGGACGGTAAAAAGAATGATCGCGTTCCGTTCTTTATCTTGCATTCTGACATCCGTAACGGTAATGAGCGAAGTACGGTTGGATTCGCGCGAAAGAAACTCGGATGCGAGCCTTTTGATGATATTCCCAACTTTTTCTTCTCGTTCGGTCATGGACTATTTATTGACTAAGACAAACGCCTCCAATACATCGCCCGGAGCGATCTCTTGCTTTGCTTCGACTTTTGCGCCGAACTCAAGCCCTTCATTCACCTGCTTGGTTTTCAGTTTTTGCTGCTGAAGCTCAAGGATCTTGCCGCGCCCGATTTCAAAGTCGCGCCGCAATATCTTGACATTGTCCCCAAGGGAGAGCGATCCTTCCGTAACACGTCCGCCGAGGATCGCGGATCCTTTGGAACCGCCGAATATCCTTATGACCTTCGCGAGACCGTTCTTCTCTTCCGTGAGGACGCGAGGACGCCGTTTTTCAAGTTCTTCCGCGAGCCATTCCGCAAGCTTGTAAATAATATCAAACAGCGCGATGGTTACGCCGAAACGTTCCGCAAGCATTGTCGCTTGACCGTCCGCCTTCACTCCGAAGCCGAGAATGATTGCGTCTCCGCCGGCAGAAGCGTTTCTGATGTCGTTTTCTGTGACCGCACCAACCCCCGTGGCGAGGATTTTTGTCGTGAGACCTTCAACGCGTATTTTGTCAATCTCGTGAATGATGGCATCAATGGCGCCCGCCGCATCGGCTTTGATGACCAGCGGTACGGTGAGCATATTCTTCTCTTCTTTTTTGGCGCTATTCTTTGCTTTATTTGTGCCGATCGCAGATTCGTCGAATTCATATTGGCGTACGCTGGTTTTCGCTTCTTGTTTGGTTTTATGGGCAACGAATTCGTCGCCTGATTGAGGCAATTCATCCCATCCGCCGATGCGTACCGGCATAGAGAATTGCGCTTCGTTGATTTGTGCGCCCAGGAAGTTTTCAATGGCGCGGATCGGCGCCATATTCTTTCCGACAGTGAGTACCATACCCTTTTTGAGCGAGCCGTTTTTGATGAGAAGGGTAGCGACGATGCCTTTTTTTGGATCTTGGTGAGACTCAATCACGACACCTTCGGCGTTCCTCGACGCGTCTCCTTCAAGCTTTTCCATGTCGGCAAGAAGCAGTACCATGTCGAGGAGCTCCGATATCCCCGCTCCCGTTTTTGCGGAAATTTCCACGGATGGTACATCGCCGCCGTATCCTTCAAGGTAGATTTCATTCTCTGTCAGAGAAGTCTTTGTTTTTTCAATGTTCGCGTTTGGCCGGTCGATCTTGTTGATGGCAACCACGAAAGGAATACCGCTTTCTTTGATTGCCTTGTAAGCCTCCATAGTCTGCGCCTTAACGCCGTCTTCAGCGGAAACGATGAGAATCGCGATGTCGGCTGCGGAAGCGCTATGATAGCGCATTTTAGAGAATGCTTCGTGCCCCGGCGTGTCGAGGAAAGTGATCTTTTTTTCTTCTTCCGCTTCGTTCTTGTGTACGGCTTCGTATGCGGAAAGTTTTTGGGTTATGCCGCCGACTTCCTGATCAACAACGGCTGTTTTGCGTATGTAATCGAGAAGGGTCGATTTGCCATGGTCAATATGCCCCATCACAGTCACAACGGGAGGGCGTTCGGTAATTTTCGTTTTATGTTCAGTATTTTTCATTCTTGATTTTTTTTAACACCTCTTTCTCCTCATCAGAGAGATTAAACTCTGAACCGAACGCCTTAACGGATTTCGCGTAGACGCTTACGTTTTCGCGAGCATAGATGCCCGATACAATGACGCCGTTCCCGTCTTCATCGGCGAGCGCAGTGACAAAGCTTTGGTTGCCGCCGGAACCGGTACCGCGAAACGGATTGAACCGCAGGGTCTCCACCCTCTGTATGCTTCTTCGGAGGCGTCCGCGCAGGTCGGCATATTGCATATCGGAATTTTTGCGCGCGACATACAGATCTTCCACGCCATTCTTTATGAATAAGATACTATCTTCCAGGCTTTTGCCGTCCTTTCCCGAAAGCAAACGACTGAGGCGCACTTCCAGCCGAATGACCCATCCGAGAAGGAGGAGTGCGACAACAGCGAGAATGTATAGAAAAATATCCTGATTCATAGCTTTTGAGTATAAATGAAATTATATAATAGAAACCGAGCTTTTGCAAAATTATTGACAAAATCGAATATAAGTTATAGGATGGTATGTAGATTTAAAGTAAATTTTCTAAAAAATAAAGGAGGTCTGCGGTATGAACAGACAACAGCTTATTGACATTCTACGAGCGGCGGAACCCCTCACAGAGGGGGGTGTTCCTTCCAAAAAAGAAACCTCGAATGAAAAGATGCGGAAAGAAGCGCATGAGAAACTTTCCGCGTTTCGTGTGGGTGAGTTCCAGAAGCATATCACGCTGGTGGACGATGAAGTGAGCGACGTACTCGCCGGGCACCTGGACAAAAGCCTCGCGAGAGAAATTGAGCAGTTGGCGCTCGGTGACGTGAAAGAAATTTTGCTTGGCAGAAGCGCCGTATCGTGGGTGAAAGATTATCGTCATGGACTTTCAAGTATTGTGATTTCTGCTTTAGCAAAGATTATGACGAATGAGGAGCTTGGAATCATCTCGCGCAAAATTTTCAATCCCCTCAAAGACGATATGGGTGCGGTGATTGGCGAGAAGAACCAGCTTGATGCGCGGATCCAACCAAACAGCATAGGCGATAATGAAACCGAGATTCTTTTTTCCGTTCTTGAAGGGCTGAGTTATGGGTGTGGCGGCGCTATGATCGTGTACAATCCGGCATATGATGACGTTGAAAATATCGCGAGGTTGGCAAACTTTTTTGCGGACATGGTAAAGAGGCTTGATCTTCCTGTGTCCTATTGCGTACTCTCGAATATGGCGCAGCTGATGAGAGCAAGAAATCGCGGTGCAAAAGTTACGGTCGGTTTTCAAAACCTCGCCGGTACATCGAAGGCATTGAAAGGTATGTCGGGGCTTGATATAAAAGGTATTCTTGGGCTCGCACACGGTTTTTCAAAGCTCTATTTTGAAACCAGGCGTGATTCGACAATCATCAGTGATGCCGATGAAGGAATAGACAAGGGGACGCTTGCATCCATCAGTTACGGTATTGCTCGCTATATTGAACAAACAACCAAAAAGTGGACGATAGTGACTGCCGTAGAATCTCCCTTGAGATCCGGACTCGGGCGCACTGAGGAACAGTTACGGCGTGTCTGCGCGGAAGATACTTTCATGGCGAAACTTCACGGGCTTACTTTCGGACTTGATATTTCTGCCGCATTTCATCAGGGGATTTCGCCGAAGAATTTGCGCGCTATAACAGAAAGCATTGTCGAAGAGTTTGCACCAGCCTTTCTTACTGCGGTACAGGGAAATGTCGACTTTACGCGCGGGTATATGACGACATCTCCGCGCGAACATGCGAGGATGCGTGCGAAGAAGAAATGGCGCATAGCGAGACCGATGCAAAAACGCCTTACGGAACTTGGTGTTGTGGAGCGCGGTTTGCCGAAAGCGACGCCGGGCAGCCTTCTTGATTTGTATGCGAAGTATAAAAAATCCGGTGGAGATGTCCGTTCAATTGAAGTCCTGCGGATGGAGGGACAAAGGAAAGCTGCGGAACTGCAGGCGAAAAATCTTGATATCGGATACGGATGTCCATACAAGTTTTTGACTCCGCCGCTGATGGAAAAAAGGGTGGATGACATGTACGCAAATGCGCAAGAAATGCTTGCGGAAAAAGCGGAGGCTTTGCTGTGAATTCTGTCCTCACTGCATCACATTCTATAAAAATCATTCTATTTTGTACTCCCCGCTTCGGCGGGGATTTTTTTGTGCGGTGAGTTTTTTTAGAGCGATAACTGATGGAGGATGAATCGCGCGATCTCGCTTGTCTGTACCGGACCGAGCGTGAGGGTCTTGACGCCGTAGCGGCGGAGGATTGCGTCATCGGCGCCTTCTATCATGCCGCCGACATACACCATGGGTATGGTTTTATAGGAAGATAATGCGCGGACGTTTTTCACAAATCGCGTTACCGCTTCAAAGTAATTGGGGAGAATGATACCGATGATGTCGGGATTGATGGTACCTATGTCAGCTAGTGCTTGGTCGAAGTTTTCCCGCGTTTCAACATGTACGCCGTTGTCAGCCACCGGCTTGGCATATTCGCGTATGGTATGAGAAGTACCGATGAGCAATGCTGTTTTTGTCATAGTACCAGAGTATCAGAGATGCCCAAAAAAAGATATGAAAAGATATGGACAAACCTATCCGGTCAAGGTATATTTTTTTTATGCAAAAAAAATATCCAGCAAAGTTTCCCGCAAAATTTCCCATAATGCTTGAGCGGCGAATATACCTCGATCACGCCGCAACGACGCCTCCGGACCGGCGCGTGCTTGAAGCGATGCAAAAAACAAGCAGAGAAGCGTTTGGAAATCCAAGCTCCATTCACAAAGAAGGAGTTTTGGTACAGAAAATACTTAAAGCGGCGAGGGAGTGTGTTGCCAGCGTACTTCATGCGCTTCCGGATGAAATTATTTTTACGAGCGGCGGGACGGAATCGAATAATCTGGCGGTTTTTGGCGCGGTATCGGACGTATCAAAAGAGATGCCAAAAGCGCATCTCATCGTTTCAAAAATCGAACACCCTTCCATCTTGGAGTGTGCGCGCGAGCTTGAAAGACGCGGTGCGGAACTCACGTATCTCCCTGTTTCTCTCGATGGTGTTGTCTCGCCAAAAAGCGTAAAAGACGCATTGCGAAAAAATACCGTCCTTGTTTCGGTCATGTATGCGAACAACGAAATCGGCACGATACAGCCGATTATGGAGATTGCGAAGGTTATTCGCCAACATAACAAAAATGGCGGGAAGACGCTCTTTCATACGGATGCGTGTCAGGCGGTAAACTACTTGCCGATGAATGTTCAGAGTCTCGGCGTTGATCTGATGACTTGCAATGCCTCGAAAATTTATGGCCCGAAGGGCGTGGGTTGTCTTTATGCTAAGCGAGGCTTAACCTCGCTTAGCCCCATTATTTTTGGGGGCGGGCAGGAATACGGACTTCGGTCGGGGACGGAAAATGCCGCTGCTATTGCCGGTTTTGCGCAAGCTCTGGAGGTTGCGGAAAAAATGAAAGAAAAAGAATCGGCGCGGCTTTTAAAGCTTCGCGATTTTTTCATTCATGAAGTTCTTACAAAGATCCCTGATACGGTATTGAACGGAAGCGCAATTGATCGCCTTCCGAACAATGTAAACATTTCATTCCTTGGCACCGATGCTGAAGAGGTCGTCGTCATGCTTGATGCGCGCGGTATCGCGGCATCGACCGGAAGCGCGTGTGCGAATACCGGCAAGGAGGGGAAAGTCTCGGATGTTATCCTTGCGCTTGACGGCGACCGCATACGAGCGATGGGTGCGGTGCGATTCACTCTCGGGCGCGATACAAAAAAAGAAGACATTCTGCGTGCTGTGAAGGAACTGCAAACGATTCTGAAAAAAACGAGTGCATGAAATAAGCGAGGTTAAGTCTCGTTTAAAAAAAGTCTGCGGTGTTAAAACCGCAGACTGGGGGAACTTTATTTTTCAGCTTTTTTGTTGGTGGCGTAAGTGAATAGTGCACAAAACCACCATGTTATCATAGCTGCCGTGCCTGATATAAACTGCATATGGTGCGTGTTCCCGAGTAGCCCTGTAAGTGTTTGGTATAAAAGGAATATACCTAAAGCACTGACTATAAAATAACCGATTACGCATGTCACTCGGTACCACTGCGACCTTTTCATTTTTACAGAAACACCATCGTACAGAAGCGTTCCCGAAAGCCAGCAAAGACCGATACCAAGCACAAGCACCGCAACATTTATAAAAACATACATTTCTTTCTCCTGTATTATACCAAATAATAGTTTGTCGTGGTGTTGTGTTATTGTCAAGTTTTTCTTTTTGCTCGCAATGCGGTATGATTAAAAAATCAATGAAATTTTTAGCAAAAAAGATCATCATCTCAATTCTTCGTTTTGAAGCGCGGCTCGTCCTTCGAAAATACCGGCCGAAGATCATTGCGGTCATCGGCAGCGTCGGAAAAACTTCGACCAAAGACGCGGTGTCTGCGGTTTTTTCACGCGAATTTTTTACTCGTCGAAGCGAGAAGAGCTATAATACCGAGATCGGCATCCCGCTCACTATCCTTGGCTGCCAGAATGAATGGCGAAGCGCCAGCGGGTGGCTTGAAAATATTTTCCGCGGACTCTCGCTTGCGCTTTTTCGCCATAAATATCCCGAATGGCTCATTTTGGAGATCGGCGTTGATCGTCCGGGTGATATGAAGGCTGCGGCGAAATGGATCCATCCTGACGTGATCATCGTCACTCGTTTCGCGGATGTGCCGGTGCATGTCGAGTTTTTTGATTCTCCGCAAGCACTTATTGAAGAAAAAACGGTGCTCATTTCGTCATTGAAAAAAGACGGTCTTCTTATCCTCAATCATGATGACGAGAAAGTAATGGATCAGAAAGAAAAATGGAAAGGAGATATGATCACGTTCGGTTGGGGCGCCGGTGCCGATGTGCTTGCCTCAAATCTCGCGCCTTTGTATGGAGAGGATGACCTCGAAAGGACGATACCGCGCGGAATGATGTTTCGGGTGGAGACCGGCGGCAAGACTTTCCCCGTACGTCTCTTTGGAACACTCGGGCACGGAGCGGTCTATGCCGCTTTGGCGGCGCTTGCGGCAGGTATGAAAAAAGGGGTAAATATCGTTCGCATCGGAGAAGCGCTTGAAGAGTTCGCTCCGCCCCCCGGGCGCATGCGGATATTGTCCGGCATCAAAAAAACCTTCATCATCGACGATTCTTACAACGCTTCGCCGGTCGCCATGACCGCCGCGCTTGAGACGCTCCGCGATCTCAAGGTATACGGAAGAAAGATCGTCGCACTCGGCGACATGCTTGAACTTGGCAAGTATTCGACCGATGAGCACAAAAAGATCGGCGCGCTTGCGGGGTCATTCTGCTCTATTCTTGTTACAGTCGGCATTCGCGCGCGATATATCGCCGAAGGGGCGCTTGACGCCGGGCTTTCCGAAAAGCATATCTACCAGTTTGAGAATTCTCGCGAAGCGGGAAAATTCATGGAAAAGTTCCTGAAAGAAGGCGACGTTGTCCTCGTCAAAGGTTCGCAAGGCGGAGGCGCGCAAAGCATACGCATGGAACGGGCGGTTGAGGAGATCATGGCGGAACCGGAAAGAAAAAGCGAGCTCTTAGTACGACAAGGCGCGGAATGGGAAAAACGATAAACAAAAAAACTCCTTCTTTAGAGGAGTTTTTTTGTTTATTGTTTGAATTTCTACGCTTCCGGAAACGCCGCTTTCAGATCTGTCCTTGCTTTGTCGCGAATAACCTTGAAATCGTCCTGCGCTTTTTTGAAGGCGTTATTGCGGACAGTCTTCAAGGCTTCAATAGCCGTTTTGTTTTTTTCTAATCCCTTGATGGCTGTCTGAAGGGCTGTTTTTGCGCTTTTAAGCGCAGCGACAGTTTGTGTTCGGACTGTTTTTGAAGCTGCGCCTGCGGCACAATCCGTTTTTGCTTTGTCGAGGGCGGCAGTGAACGATGATTTAAATGCAGCAACCGCCGCATCGACAGCCGATCTTCGGTCAGTTCTTATTTTGTCGAGCTCAGTGCGAAACGTTCCGCGCGCTGCATCCACATCAGCCCGCCGTGCGGCAATGGCGTCATGAAGCGTTGTGACGAATATCTCCACAGCCGCTTTTTGTTCCGGCGTGGTCGCACGAGCACGCAGTTTTTCCGCTTGTGCGTTTCGTTCCGCATCAGCCTTGGCGCGAAGTTCTGTCACTTTGGCGTCGACTTCCGCTCTATTGTCGGAAAATTTTTTGAGCTGCTCTGTTCTTTTTGCATTGAATTTTGCCTCCCGCTCGTTCACCCGCTCCGTTGCTTTGGCGGAAAACTCAGGAAACTTGGCGCAAAAACCGTTGGTGGCGCTCGCCTCTTCTGCAAAAAGAGTTGCGGGGATCAACATGCTTGATACCACTGCGGCGGAAACAAAAGCCGACGCTATTTTTTTAGAGTGTTGTTTCATCATAGCTTTGATTTAGATCGCTGATAACGCTCTCGTCAGAGAGAACGACCTCCGCATCGGCATCTCCCGTCTTGATAAAATCGGCTTCCTGCGAGTCTTCTCCGCCGAGAGAAGCAAGCAGATCATCGACCTTTCCGGTCGCGACCGGCGCTGCCTCTTTGGCGGCGTCATTTTCCCGCATCGGCTGTTCAATGACCGGAGCAAGAGTCGGTTCCGGAATGGAGGTTTGCATATACAAAACTCCGCCGGCGACAACAACGAGCACCGCAATCAAAAGTATCACTTTGCTATTCATACGATTTTTTTATTACTGATAATATTGCTTCCTCTCTTTTGATTTTACCGCTTCAGGTATCAGATAGCAATTTTTTTGGTGCACGCAAGAATTTCGTGTATAATCAGAGTACTATGAAGATCATATTTACCGGCGGAGGCAGCGGCGGGCATTTTTATCCCATTATCGCTGTCATAGAAGCCATTCGCGACTTACAAATCAAAGAACGGCTCTTGCCCGCGGAGCTTTATTTTATTTCAGATCATCCGTACGATAAGCAGGTTTTGTTTGAAAACGAGGTTTCTTACATAGAAATACGGACCGGAAAACGGCGAACATATGCTTCCGCACGGAACTTTTCCGATATCTTCAGAACAGCGCTTGCCGTACTGAAGGCGATATGGACGATGTACCGCATCTTTCCCGATGTGGTCTTCGGAAAAGGAGGCTACGCGAGCTTCCCGACGCTTTTTGCCGCACGGCTCTTCGGTATACCCGTCGTGATTCATGAATCCGACGCGGTACCCGGACGCGTCAATGCTTGGGCTTCAAAGTTCGCAAGAGCAATCGCCGTCTCTTATCCGGAGGCGGTCAGCGCCTTCCCAAAAGACAAAGCGATCGCAACGGGAAATCCGATCCGGAAAGAGATTCTCACGCCGATCACTCACGGAGCGCATGAGTTCCTTGGGCTGGAAGAGGGGATACCTATATTGTTGGTCTTGGGCGGTTCGCAAGGGTCAAAGACCATTAACGAGGCTATGCTCGACGGACTGCCGCTGTTTCTTGAAAGATACCAAATCGTTCACCAAGTGGGCGAACAAAACCAAGCCGAAGTCACCGGGCGGCTTGAAGGTATTTTCAGTATGACGCCGCACCAAAAGCGTTACAAGATGTATCCCTACTTGAACGACCTCGCTCTCCGAATGGCGGCGGGAGTTGCTGATGTCGTAATCTCGCGCGCCGGTTCGGCGATATTTGAGATTGCGTCTTGGGGGCGGGCGAGCATTATCGTACCGATCACCGAGTCTGTCGGCGATCACCAAAGACACAACGCTTTCCATTACGCCCGAGCCGGAGCCGCCGTGGTGGTTGAGGAAGCAAATTTGACGCCGCGGCTTCTCCTTGCGGAAATCGACCGAATCATGGAAAATAAGAAGATGAAAGCCGATATGGAAAAAGCGGCGCTTCGCTTTGCGGAAAACAACGCCACGGCGGCGGAAAAGATAGCACGCGAAGTATTGATATTGGGTTTAAAACATGACAGTAAATAACCAGCAGGTATGACAACTGATCAAAAGAATGAGAAAGTAATAGTTCGATTCGCTCCGTCGCCAACGGGGAATCTTCATATCGGCTCAGTGCGAACTGCGCTCTTTAACTCTCTTTTTGCACGACAAAAAGGGGGCATTTTTCGCTTGCGCATCGAAGACACTGACCGCGAACGTTCCACTGAAGAATATACAAAAAACATTCTTGAAGGACTGGAGTGGCTCGGTATCCGTCACGACGGGGATATACCGCATCAGTCCGATCGGGGCGATATTTACCGCAAACATTTGAGCCATTTGATTGAAACTGGCGCGGCGTATGTCTCAAAAGAAGACCCGGTCAAAGAAGGGGATCGCGGTGAAATCATTCGTTTCAGAAACCCGAACAAAAAAATAGTCTTCCACGATCTGATACGCGGCGATATTGAAGTTGATACGACCGATCTTGGAGATTTCGTCATCGCCAAAGACCTTGAAAGTCCGCTCTATCATCTGGCGGTTGTCGTGGATGATTTTGAAATGGGGGTCACGCACATTATTCGCGGCGACGACGGAATTGCCAATACTCCCCGGCAGATTTTGATCCAGGAAGCTCTCGGGGCTCCGCGTCCTGTATATGCCCACATTCCCCTTATTCTTTCACCCGACCGCTCGAAGCTTTCAAAACGCCACGGCGCCATGGCGGTCACGGAATATCGGGATATGGGGTACCTTCCCGAAGCCGTTGTGAATTTTCTCGCTCTTCTTGGATGGAACCCCGGGACGGAACAAGAACTTTTTTCTATGGACGAACTCACAGAAGCTTTTCATCTTGAAAAAGTCCAAAAAGGCGGTGCGATTTTTAATACTGAAAAACTCGACTGGTTCAACAAGCAGTATATCAACAAGCTCGCGCCCGCAGAACTCCGGCAAAAAATGTTCGAAGCGCTGACCCCGGAGATAAAAGAATCCGCATGGTTTCAAACAGATGCTTTTGAGAAGATTATTCCAATCATCCAAGAAAAAATCGTCCGGTTCGGAGAAGTACCTGCCGTGATCAACGATATGCGGTTCTTCTTTGCACCCCCGGAGTATGATCTTGATAAGCTTTTACCCCCGGCAAAAAGTGAGATTCCCGCCTCAGATAAGAAAACACAGACAGCGGAAAGGATCAATAAAACTATCAATTTTTTGCAGGAAATTCCGGAGAACGAGTTTATCGCTGAAAATATAAAAGCAAAGCTGTGGGACTACGCCACGGCGGAAGGGCGGGGAAATGTTCTTTGGCCCATGCGGTATGCTCTTACCGGACAGGAGAAATCGCCGGATCCTTTCATTGTTGCTTCAGTTCTTGGTAAAAATGAAACGCTTGTCCGGCTTGCTGCGGCTTCAACAAAACTAAACTAATTAAAGCTGAATAATGCGCTATTTTGACACACAAGCAAAAAAACAAACAAAAAAAGAAGTGAAACGATTCGCACTTCTTGCCGTGTCGGTGTTCCTTATTGTCTCGGTCTTCCCTTTTCGCCTCATAAGCGCTGCGTTTGCCGCGGAAGCAGACACGGCGTCGAGTACTGAACCGACCCCTCTTACCGAGGAAGAAAAAGAAGCGCTCAGGATCATACAAGAACAGGCAGAGAAGGCGGCAGCGGAGCAAAGAGCCGCGGAAGAGGCCAAGAGAGAAGCGGATGCGCTTCGGGAAAAAATAAACAGCAAAAATAGCGAATTGGAACAGATACAGGTTCAGATAGACTCCTACAAACGGCAAGCGGATGCCGTGCACGGTGAAACCAAAACCCTGCAGAACACGGTACAAGCCCTCGATACTGACCGGCAAAAAATGAGCTCAAGCATCAAGCTCACTGAAAACCGCCTTGAAAGCACGAACTTAAACATTGACCGCCTCGGACTTGAGATCGTTGATACGGAAAACAAGATCATTTCTTCGATGAATGCGGTTGCGGAAGTATTGCGCGCGACCGAACAATCAGAATCGCGCACGATGGTTGAAACTATTCTTTCCAAAAACAACCTTTCTGAAATTATGGACGAATCCTTCGAGCTTACGCAGTTTCGGGATAAAGTCACCGGTCGATTGAATGAGCTGAAAAAATACAAGACGGATATATCCGCAAAAAAAGCCGAGCGGGAAAACGAACGAAAAAAATTAAGCGGATACAAAGTACAGCTTGTTGACCAGAAAATCGTTCTCGATAACACGCGCAAAGAGCAGAAGGAATTGCTTTCGGAAACGCGCAACAAAGAATCGAATTACCGCAAACTTATCGAACAGAATATGGCAAAAAAAGAAGCCTTTGAGAAAGAGCTTTTCGAGTACGAATCAAAGCTCAAACGGCAGATCGATCAGAAATTCATTCCGGAGACCGGATCAAAGATCCTCGTGTGGCCGCTTGACGAGATCAAGATCACTCAGCATTTCGGAAGGACAAAAGACTCCGTACGGCTCTATGCTTCCGGCACCCACAACGGCATGGATTTTCGCGCCAGCCGCGGGACTCCCGTAAAATCTCCCTCCGGCGGTACGGTCATCGGTACCGGCGACACGGATAAAGCATGTCCGAAGGGTTCATACGGAAAATGGGTGCTTATTCGCCACAACAACGGGCTGTCTTCATTGCTCGCGCATCTTGATCTTATCAAGGTCGCGGAAGGACAGAGCGTGAGCGTCGGTGATATAATAGGGTACAGCGGAAACACCGGATACTCAACGGGACCGCACCTGCACATGACATTATTTGCTTCCGAGGGCGTACAGGTTGGAACTTTCGCAAGCAAAGCATGTTCCGGACGGTCATACACCATGCCGCTGCCGACGGCGCAGAATGCGTACCTCGACCCGGAGGCGTATTTCTAATAGGACTTACGCAAATGTCAACTTTGTCATCCGTTTGCGTAAGTCCTTCTAATAACAACAACAATGAAACTCATCGTCCTCTTTATCATCTTCTCCATCGCACTCTGGTACTTCAACATCGACGTACGCGGTTTTATCGACTCGCACCCGCAAATAAAAGCTTCGCTTGAGGCGTCAATCTCTTTCCTCATCGCGCTCTGGAACAATTATCTCTCCGTCGCCTCATCGTACATCTGGAACGACATCATGATTGACATTGTTTGGAAGAATCTGGCGCCATTCATCGAAAAACTGAAAGGATAATACCGCCGCAACAGCTGTTTTCCCCCAACTCATTTGGTCACCCGCCTTCTTCTTTGGTATAATATAGTATATGTTTTTGAATCCTGAGGATGTAATCAAATACCTTTTTCTCCGCGACGATTGGCATGTGGCAGATCTCGGAGCCGGGTCTGGTCGGTATGTTTTGGCGGTCGCCCATCATGTTCCGATAGGGAAAGTGTACGCGGTGGACATAAATCGCGACATTCTGCCGAACATTAAAAAAGCAGCCATTGCATCGGGGTATCACAATGTCGAAGTTGTCTGGGGCGATATTGACCGACCCGGGGGGACGAACCTGCGCAATGAGTCGCTTGATGTCGTCATTGTGTCTAACACTTTTTTTCAGCTGGAAGACAAAAATGCTGCCGTTTTGGAGATCAAAAGAATCCTCAAGCCGGGAGGAAAGCTCCTTTTGGTAGATTGGACGGGAAGTTTCGGAAATCTTGGACCACGAGAACAAGACGTGGTGCTTCCAAGTATGGCAAAGAGTATGTTTGAAAAAGCAGGGTTTTTGTTCGACCAAGACATACCGGCGGGGGATTATCACTATGGCATGATATTGCATAAAGTTTCAAGAAAATAGCCACTCCATGAAAAACATACAAATACTCATTTTTATCGTATTTGGAATCTTCGTCATCGTTGGGGTATTGGTGTTTGCCGGCGTTATTCCAAGCCCTATGGCGGAAAAAGAAGCTCAAACAAACGGCGACCTTCTGATTTGGGGAGTGTTGCCTGAGCGAGAAATGAGCCATGTTTTGCGCCAAAACCCTTTTTCCGGATACAGTAAAATACGGACGACGTATAAAGAACACTCCGAAGCAAGTTTCGCAAGCGATCTTGCTGAAGCAATATCAAGTGATGAAGGTCCGGACATCATTCTTTTCCCCGAAGATTTGATGATACGCTTGGCTTCAAAAATCGAGCGGTTTACTCCGGAAATGTATTCTGAAAGAACATTCCGCGATACTTTCATAGAAGAAGGCGAACTTTTCATTACTCCCACGGGGATACTCGCACTCCCCGTTTCGGTCGATCCGCTGGTGATGTATTGGAACCGGAGCATGTTTTCCAACGATAATATCCCAAAGCCCCCGAAGTATTGGGATGAATTTCTCACATTGAGTCCGATCTTAACCAAACGAACGGATGCGAACGATATACTGAAAAGCGCGATTTCTTTCGGCGAATTTCGCAACGTTACGCACGCCAAAGACATACTCGCTTTGCTCATGATACAAGCGGGGAATCCGGTAGTGCTCATCGAGGGTGACACATCATCACCGGTCGTCGCGGGGGCGTCGAGCCTCAATATACCGCCTGGTGACGAAGCCGTTCGCTTCTATACGGATTTTTCCGACCCGCAAAAGCCGGTGTATTCGTGGAATCGCTCTTTCCCGGACTCAAAGAGCGCGTTCTTGGCGCAAGACCTTGCTCTCTATTTCGGTTATGCGAGCGAACTCTCCGATATACAATCCAAAAACCCGAATTTGAACTTCGATATTGCGCCGGTGCCGCAGGTGCGGGATTATCCTTTCAAAAAAACTTTCGGAAGAATAACCGGGGTTGCCGTAACAAAAGCCTCGCAGCAAAAACCAGCCGCATTTTTTTTAGCGGGACTCTTTACTTTTCCTGAAGCTGACGAGGCATTCCGGGAGAATTTCCACACCGCTCCGGTGTCGCGCGCGTTTCTCGCGGAAAGACAGAGCGATCCGTACCGGCAAGTGGTGTATGACGCCGCACTGACGGCAGCCGGATGGCGCGACCCCGACCCGGTAAAGTCTGAGAGACTGTTCCAGTCCGCGATCGAGTCGGTGACCTCCGGGAGCGATCGTATTGAAAACGCGGTCGGAAGACTGCAAAGCGAACTTTTACTTTTATTCAAATAACAACCTCGCGGTTATGCGTAAAACATTATTTTCTTCTTTTACTTCATTTGTGCTTTTTGCGAGTACATCGCGTTTTGCGTTCGCTGCGACAGAGCAACTTGAAAATCCGGCAAAAGCTGCAACCCTGCAGGATTTTATCCATGACATTCTTGCTATCATCGTCAAGATCGGCATTCCTGTCGCCACGGTCTTTATTATCTGGTCCGGATTCCTCTTTCTGACGGCGCAAGGGGACGAGAAGCAGCTTACGACCGCAAAACATGCATTCGTATGGTCATGTATCGGCACCGGAGTACTCCTCGGCGCGTGGGTCTTGGCGACGGCGATTAAGGGGACGATTGATTTATTATAAGCTTTTCAAGTTTGCTCTCTATGATAAAAAAAGCGCACATCTTTCTTATTGCATCACTTTTAACCCTCGCTCCTTCGTTCGCGTTGGCAGAGGTGACGGATTTCAAAAGCCTGATGCAAGTATTCATCGACATCTTAGGGAGTTTTATGGTCTTCCTCTACATTCTTGCGCTCACGGCATTCTTCTGGGGAATCGCGCTTTTTATCCTGAACACGGATGACGAGAAGAAGCGGGAGGAGGGCAAGAAGTGGATGTTTTGGAGCCTTATCGCACTTTTTGTAATGCTTACCGTTTGGGGTATTGTCGGCATCCTCGTCAACACCTTCGGGGTCGGTACTACTATCATCCCTCAGCTTCCAGGCGGCAAAGCAGCATAGTTTTCCACAGTTTTTACGGCGCGTTTTTGACTTTACGCGTTCATTTTAGTAAAATACAGGTAAGGCAAAGTAGTTTAAAGAAAAGAAGCTCGGCGGGGTTCTTATAATACCCTTTCTAAAAAATCAGTTAACATTTGAACCGTAAATTTTGGTCAGGAATTTCGATAAAAATCCTCAATGTACCTCGGTATATTGCCACACGGGCACTTCCATTTTCTAATCGCTTCGCACCACAGGAGTACTTCCAAAAACATAGTCGTTGCACTCCTTGTTTTTTAGGTCGCTCAAGAAAATCAGACCGCTCGCATTTTTCTCGAAATCCTGCCTCGAAATTTTCTGGCTCAAATGTCACGCATTTTATTAGAAATGGTATAAATCTTGCGGGGCGGGTCGAAAGGGAAAAATAAAAAAATTAACTTTTATTAAGTAAAAAAATTAAACATAATTTTATGAAAAAATCGTTTGTTCTTCATAGTACGGTCATTGTCGCAATCCTCGCATCAGTACCGATGTTTGCGAGTGCCGCAGTGCCAACCGCGGCAACTAACGAGTCACTCGGCTCACTGGTGGGTATCGTAAATGTCATGAACACCATCATAAACGCTCTGCTCCCGTTCATGATGGTGCTCTTGTTCGTCTACTTCTTCTATGGACTCGCGAAGTATGTCTTATCATCCGGCGATGCCGAGAAGGCGGCGGAAGGAAAGACCATCATGATCCACGGCGTTATCGCGATTTTTATCGGTGTGTCTATCTACGGCATCGTCGCATGGCTGCAAGTTTTCTTTAGCGCTGATCAACTTGCAACGGTACAAGACATTCAATTACCTGACGTTGAAATACCGAAAGTAACCAAATAAGCAACAAACTTCATTTCAGTAACTATGAGTCTTTTTGTTTCCATCGCCTACGCCGCGGACAGTGTCGATTCTTTGATCGCGAATATCAACACGTATATCATCAATCCGTTCATTGCTTTTCTCTTCGTTCTTGCAACCGTTCTCTTTCTTATCGGTATGATACGATATTATATTGCGGGAGAAGAAAAAGATCGCGAAACCGGCAAAAAGCATATGGCGTGGGGTTTGGTGGGAATGTTCATTATGATCAGCGTCTTTGGTATCATGAGGATCATTGTGAATACCTTCGGCATAGATTTGAGCGAGTTCGACACCACTCTCCCGGGGTAATACCAGCCACGACACAAAACAAAAACCGCCTTGATGAAAATCGGGGCGGTTTTTTGTTTAAAATCCTACCAAGGACTACCCTAGGTAAATTACCTAGGGTAGTCCTTGGTAGGATCGCGAATATATCCACAGGCAAGTCTCTGGTTTTTGATATATAATGAAAATATGAAACACGCACAATCTCTTCGTATTTTTTTGTCGGCGTTATTTTTTGCGCCCAGCACGCTTCTTGCGGCGGAATCTTCCGGAACGATACAGTCAATCGCCCAACTTTTTGTAGACATCGTCTCTTATATCCTCCCGGGCGTTATGACGCTTGTCTTCGTGTATTTCTTCTGGGGGCTTGCAAAATATGTCTCCAATGTCGGAGATGAGAAGAAGGAAACGGAAGGACGAGCTATTTTGACATGGGGGGTTGTCGCCGTTTTTATCGGCGTGAGCCTCTGGGGAATTATCGGCTGGCTCCAGACTTTTATCGGAAACCCGGTCGGTCCCGCCGCAGCAGACCTCAAGATCAATCTGCCGCACTTGTAGAATTTTTTCTTTTGTGCCATAGTATATCCGGAAACATCATTCTCACAGGAGAAGGAAAATGAATATTGTAGTTTTAAAAGAACGTATGGAAAATGAGGGGCGCGTCGCGGTGACCCCTTGGGGTTGTTTGGAAGCCAAAAAATACAGCATCGTGTGGGTGGAAGCAGGGAGCGGAGAGCAAAGCGGGTATTCGGATGATGCTTATCGCGCGTCCGGCGCCCGAGTGCTTCCGATTTCCGAACTTATTCCGCTCCTTTCGCTTCCGGAGACGGTAGTGCTGAAAGTAAAGCAGCCGATACTGGCTGATCGCGTATGGCTTCTGCATGCAAAAAATTGCACAGTATTTGCTTATTTTCACTCCACCGGAGAAGACAAGCGGGACACTATCGACACCCTGCTCAAGAAGAAGATCACCGCGATCTCGTATGAAAATATCCAGGCGGATGACGGCACGCACCCTTTGCTTATCCCCATGAGCGAAATAGCCGGGCGCCGCGCGGTGGAGATCGGTGTTGAGCTGTCTCTGTTAGCGAAAGGGAAGTTTGGACTTTCCATTAAACCCCCTACTTTTCCTCAAATGCTTATTTTGGGCGGGGGAACCGTTGGGCGTGCGGCGCTGGAAGAAGGCTTGAAACACAGATTCGCAAGGATCGTCGTGTTCGAAAAAGACCCGTCTCGCGCTTTGTTCCTTGAAGAACAATTCAAGAACGAAACGCAAGTAATAGTCTACTCTCTCGCGGACTCGGTATATGATCTTGCGAAAAAATGGGAGCTTGGGAATAACGTTGATATTGTGGTCGGTGCGGCGGCCGTGCTCGGCGCTCATTCGCCGCGAACGGTTACCCTGACAGAGGTTGAATCCATGCGGAAAGGAAGCGTTATTGTGGATGTATCCATCGATCAGGGCGGATGCGTTGAACGCCCCACAGGATGCGGCACAGGTATTTTTGAACATAACGGCGTCACGTTCTGTTGTATTCCAAACTTACCCGGCAGCGTACCGAAAGAATCCGCCCCGGCGCTTTCAAACGCCATTCTTCCATACCTGCTCAGCGTATTAAGCATCGGTTTGGCAGATGCCTTGAAAACCGATTCCGGCTTCCGGGCGGGACTCCTTACTCATGACGGAAAGGTCATGGATAAGAAAGCGGCGTCGTACTGGGACGAAGACTACACTGATCCAAGAAGGATTTTTTAGGGACTAATGTTCTAAAACATGGGGCGGAAATATCTTCCGCCCCATTTTTGCCGGTCGCCTTGATTTTTTTGGACGATTATATTATACTCTGTTGTACTAACCTTAAAGTTTATGTCACAAGACCATCTCATCAAATTAGGCTGCACCAAGTGTAAAAGAGTCAACTATTGGACCACGCGCAACAAAAAGCGCGTGGAAAAGAAGCTGGAGCCTTCCAAGCACTGTTTGTGGTGCCGCAAACACACGGCGCACAAAGAAGTGAAGAAGTAGTTTTTTCTATGGCTGTGTGTTAAAATGACATCGAATCGCATGGTTTCGATGTCTTTTTGTTTTCTTTTGTTTCCTTTGGGGTCTGTAGTTTCAATGGTAAAACGGTGGTCTCCAAAACCACTATTCCCGGTTCGAGTCCGGGCGGACCCGCCTTCGTGCAGCAGTAGCGCATTGCCGCGTTTTCTGTTATTCTTTTTGCAGAAAGCGTTCATTTTTTGAACGTTATTTGGTTTTCATTGAGAGAGGAGTGTTGTTATGAAATCTTATAAAAGTGCGGTACTTTTGCTCATCGGAATGTTTTTGCCGATTTTTACGCAGCCTGTGCTCGCGAAAGTAAAAACGGATACAAAGACACTGGCATCTTCTGTAGAGACAAAAAGATCATTGCCGCTTTGCGCGCGCGATTGGTTTTTAGCTAAAAGATTATCAGAGATTGGTGAAGAACTCGTCGGCGTTGGAGAAGAGAATTCAAAACTCGCCACTCTGCGAAATGGGCTGGGGATTGTTTTCATGCTTAATCCGAAAACCGGTACTTGGAGTGTTCTGAGTATAGATAATATCAGCGCGTTTGGGTTCGACTCGGAAACCCGCATCTCAAGTTTCGATAAACATATTCACAAAACATGTTTGGTTGCTATGGGGCTGCGTTGGCAGTGGATAACTAAAGCGGAGCTAAAGCGAATTGTGCCAGGGAATGCGAGCACTAAACAAGTAGGGTTTTCCGCATCATGGCAAAAAATTAAGGAAGAAATGTCAAAAGAAGGGAAATGGGAAATCGGTTATGGCGACCAAGACGTTGATCTTTCGGATAACATTCTGTCAAAACTGACGACCCATTTGTTTATCGACGGTGACGGGTCATTGGTCGCAGTAACGACTATGTTATACAAGGACGGACGGGAAATATCCTCCATTGACGCGATGGTCGAAAAGTGGATTTTTTCGGAACCGTACGGTAATCATAAATAGTCAAAAAGCGGTCGGAACCACCGACCGTTTTTTTATTGTGCAGGAAAGAAATCTCGTGTATTCTTAAAGAAGAAGAAAACTTTTTTGTTTCCACAGGAGGTTCGTACCATGAAAATTATATATTCTCGCGGCATCGCCGCTTTTTTGTTGCTGTTTGTGTTTTCTTTCGTTGCGCACGCTCACAACAACGAGACTTCTCATACCGTACTCCAAGCCATAGGTGATGCGAATCGCGCGGTAATGGACAACAAAAACGGGTATGGCGGTTCCGTGTTTACGCTATCCGGTTATCTTGATGTAATCATTACCAATGAAGCGAGAAAACCAAAGACAATCCACATAGGAAGGCATCTCGGAACGGCGTTTATACCCGAGTGTTTTGGCTGCAAAAGCGAGTATTTGCTGACCAATAGGCATGTCGCGGATTTTACTGAAGACAAGGAAAAATTTATCAAGGATTATCTCGTAAGGCGGTTGACTCCACAGATGTTTCGTTTCTTGTTTTGCTTGTAAACTTATCAGATTCAACTGATGTTGCACTTTTTCGATTTCAAAAAAAATCTCTTACGCACCGAAAAAGTTTTCCATTGGAAGACGCGGACCAAAATTCTTTCTCGCTTATTGCGGCGCCAGGGTCGCCGCTCGGTATAGATAACACGCTTGGCGGCGGGCATATTGCCAGAACCGCGTTATATTATAATTGCGATGACGAGCATCGGGGATATATTTTGTCGGTTATGCCATCTGTAAATCCGGGAAATTCCGGCGGACCATTCTTTAATCTCGAAACGGACAAGGTGAACGGCATGGTGACGGCTATCCGAACGGGTGGCGTCAATAATTCAATGGCGTGCATTATTCCGGCTTCGGCGTTGATAAAGTTTCTTGAGGAAACTCGTCCGCTGAGAAAGTAACACTGGTTAAAGCGAGCCCCCGATGCTTATCGAGGGCTCTTGTTTTTTTATATTTTTTGTGGCAGTATTGCGATGAATGGTTTTTGACACAAGGGGTTGAAAAATGTACACAAAGAAAGAAGAAGTTCGAGAAGCAAGATTCGGAAAGGCTGGACAGATCGTTTTTAACGCACGCGGACCAAACCTTCTGACCCGCGTCGGGTTCGATAGTATCTCGCGGATACTCGATAGGTACGAGGCGGATACTTCGATCCATGCGCTTGAATTTACCGGAGCAAACGGGCATTTTTGCGGGGGCTTGGATTTGCGATGGATGCAAACACTCCAGCAATCGTCCAAAACTGCGCGAGAGGCGGCGGATTATTTCTATGCCATAGGTTTGCGCATTGCAGAATTTCCGAAGCCGACCTTCGCGTTTATCGAAGACGGATACTGCTCCGGTGTTGGCGCAGAAATTGCAGCGTCGTGCGATTATATCGTTGCAATGAAGAAAAATGCGCCGAGAATTGTTTTTGCCGCCTTGGCGCCTCAGCTTGCATTTATGATCGGACTCGGCATCACCTGGCGGTTTTCTCGAAAGATAGGGGTACCGAATACCGCGCGGTTTTTGACAAAAACTGCGCCTACCGATTTGTTTGAAGCGGTAAAACTCGGCATCGTCGATGCTCTGTTTTGGGGCGACGACCCGGTGAAAGAAATGGAGTATTTCGTCGATCAAGTCCTGGAAGGAGAGATCCCAAAAAGAGTCTCTCCGCGTCCTACGGCGAACATCGCTCGATTGACTCCGGAAGAGAGAGAAGCACTTTCGCCGGGGTGCCCGCTTCATACGATATATCGCATACTCGCAGCGGTTGAAACTTGCTCGCAAGCCCCGACGCTTGCGGAAGCGATGGAAATGGAAAAACATTTTTTCCTTGAGCTCTTTCTTTCCGGTGATGCGAAAGAGGGGATTGCCGCGCGTCTGGAAGGTCGGGTGCCGAAATTTTGCAACAACGTCATTACGACTGTGTGTGGATGAAACAGCATACGCGAGACTTCGGTCTCGCGTATTTTTAAATTGATGACCGCATTCACCCTATAGCTAATTCTAGCATATGCTAGAATTAGCTATAGGAGAGAAAGGTGAGTTACAAACGAACGGTTACAAATGAAATTGTACGAAGTTTTTTATCAGTGAAAAAATGTCTATTGTATAGTCGACAGGAAACCATTTTATGCGTTCGTCTCTTTTGAACCATATCATCTGTCTTTTTGCATACTGCCCGCTTTTGAACAGAATCTCGTTTTTCATTTCTTCAAGCGTGATGTTTCCTTGCAGATACTCCGCCATATGCCGGTATTCGATCCCGATCTCGCTCATACGCTCAAATGAGAGCCCGTCCTTGCGGAGAGACTCGGCTTCTTCAAGCATTCCATTTTCCAGCCGTTTTTCCAAACGCGCTTCAATGCGGGCGCGAAGAGCGTCTTGGTCTGTCCGTATGCCGATGCGGAGGACGTCACATTTTGGATGATGGACGGCAATGGGAGGCACGGAGCCGAGATCCCGCGCTATTTCGATGGCGCGAATGAGCCGCCGCGGATTTTTCGGATCAATCTTTCCGGCGCGTGCCGGATCGAGTTTTTGAAGCATGGAAAAAAGTTCCTCCGCGGATTTTGTGCCGAGTTCGGCACGAAGATCTTCGTTCGGCAGCGTTTCCGGCGTAACCGCATTGTCGCAGACGGCATCAATGTACAATCCCGTGCCGCCGCACAGGATCGGAAGTTTGCCGCGAGAGAGAATATCGTCGATCGCCTTTTCCGCATCGCGTTTGTAGCGTACAACAGAATACTGCTCTTTCGGGTCTGCAACATCAAGCAAATGGTGGGGGATACCGCGCATTTCTGAAGCGGTAATTTTTCCGGTTCCAATATCGAGCCCTCGGTACACCTGCCGCGAGTCGGCGGAAACCACTTCGCCGTTCCACTGCTCTGCGATCTCCACCGCGAGGTCGCTTTTACCGGATGAGGTGGGGCCGAGAATTGCGATGAGTTTTGGTATTGACATAAATATATAATAATGACAAACTGTCAATTAGCAAGGGATCCTTTGCGATTAACTCATTACAGAGGTAACGGACATGAGTGGATGGATAAGTGAAGACGGCACCAAACCCATTGTTGTTGGTCCCGTAAAAGCAGCGAAAGAACCACCCCGTGATTTTATTCACGAAAACGGTTCAGACCTGAACCTTAACGAAGATCCGACCGAAGACGATCTGGGGTTCGATATAGACACAGAGGAATAATCGATAAAAGGATAAAGCGGGCGCACAACAATTGCGCCTGCTTTTTTATTGATGGTATAACCTGCCATTCGCACATCCATAACTCTTCCTACCCCCCTTTTTTTTAATTACCGACTTTTCTTTGTCGGGAGTTTTTTTCGTTTCGTTTTTGCAAGCTCCAGTGATCCTTTCTCTGTCATGGACTCCGCCATCTTTTTTGATGCGCCACGGAGCGAAGACTTCGGTATTTCTCCCCGTTTTGCTGACAATGCTGCGCCCGCCGCCATTTGTTGTTAAGTTAAGTAATAATGAAATTATACCATTGTCTGTAGGACACAAAAACACCCCGCGGGGTGTTTTTGTGTCCGTTCGGTCTTGTAAGCTTTATGGCGTCACGTAGATCTGTTCTGTGGTTGTCGCAGTAGTACCGTCCTTATTCGACACGGCAATGATGAACGCATATGTTGTGGAAGCGTACATGCTTCCTGAAAAATCCGCACGATGGTTTTCCGAAAATGCCGTTGTACTAATCGGTGTCATGCGCTCTGCATCAAGCGGACCGGGAGAACCCCACCATATTTTTGCCGCGGTCGGCACGTCGGTCTTCCAAGTGATCGTCATGGACGTTTTCGTTGTAGTGGCGGCAATGTCTGAAATGCGGGGTACGGTAAGACTTTCAACGATCAATTTCGGCTTTGGGTGCTTGGTTTGAAAACGTCCGACCGCCGCAGAAGTGAGCGTGCCGTAATATCCTGTCGCGAACCCTTCGGGGTACACTTCGCGATCTTTTGCAAGCAAAGTCTGCAGGGTTTTTACCTCGTCGCTTCTCGTGCCTTTTTCGAGAATCCCGACCAGACGAAACGTTTGAAGAACGCGCTCACTCTCCTCTTTTGCCTTTAGATCGTCAAGCTCGCTTTGCAGAGCCGACACTTGCACTAAAAGCTCTGCGATCTTCGCCCGAAGTTCCGTCTCGCCGCCGTGAAGCTCAACAGCCGCTGTCAAAGAGGGGAGAGAAAGAATCCCCGAAGCGATCAGTCCAATGATGATTTTCCGATCCATGCGTTTTGCTAATTGCGCTAATAATTATTATTATGCTACCATAAAACATTACTAATCTCAAAATGAACGCACCGAAAGTTTCAAGAAATCATACCACAATATTGCTTTGCAATTCTGAGATGTTTTGTTACCATAACGTTATAACCACAAGCGAGAAGAAAGCGAAAATTTCAATAAGACTTTTTGTCATTTTCTTCGAGTGCCGTGGTTATATCAAAAAAACCATTGAAAAACTTTCGCAAACCTGTGGCTTTTGAGTATATTATCATGGAAATACAGTCAATACTTACGAATAAATCCGGGCAAACACTTGATGTTTTTTATCACGAAGGCAACCCTTTGGAGAATTTGGATGGAAAAAAATTACAAGGAGTACACGCCTACTGTTTTTTTAATGGAAAGCTCGTGATGGTGTATGCCGAAGATAAAAAATCATGGACCCCTCCCGGCGGCGGAATCAAGCCGGGAGAGACTTTTGAAGAAGCGGTGATTCGAGAAGTGGAGGAAGAAAGCAATATGAAAGTATTGCACCAAGAATTTATCGGCTATCAGGATATTCACGAACCCGACCGAATTATACGGCAAACGCGCTCATTTTGCATCGTCGAACCGTTTGGAGAGTTTGTCTCCGACCCGGACGGAGACATCACGGAAATCAAACTCATTGACCCGAAGGAGTACAAACAGTATTTTGATTGGGGTGTAGTGGGGGACAGAATCATGTCCCGCGCTTTAGAGATGCACACGGCGCATTATAATAAATTAAAAAAACATGAATGACGAGTATCTGGATTTAGTAAACGAAAACGACCAAGTTATCGGCAAAAAACTTCGTTCGGAAGTGTACGCCGAAGGGCTTTCAAATTTTCGCGTGGTAAACGCTTTTGTCGTAAATTCAAAAAACGAACTCTGGATTCCTCGCCGTACCGCCAACAAAAGAATCTTTCCGCTTTGTTTGGATATGAGTATGGGCGGACATATGGAGAGCGGAGAAACATATGAGGAGTCTTTCAAGCGAGAACTCATGGAAGAACTAAACGTAGATGCGGATAAAACGCCGTGGAAACTTTTGGGGCATCTTAATCCTCAAAAAGACAAAGTGTCTGCGTTTATGAATGTGTATGAAATAATTTCCGATGAAGCTCCAAAATTTAACGAGGCGGATTTTACGGAATATTACTGGATCACCCCAAGCGATTTGTTGGAAAGAATAAAACAGGGAGAAAAAACCAAAGGAGATTTACCTACTCTCGTGAGGCGTTTTTATTAACCGCCCCACCTTAGAACCTGTTCAGAATCTTATCTGCTTGTTTGATAGAGCGTATGTATAAGCTGGAAAGAGTTTTTAGAAATTTTGGAGAAAATGTAAATTTTGGCGGAAGTAAGTAATTTTATAAAAATTAATTAATAAACAATTTCATTATGAAAAAATTCACTTGCAGAGAAATCATGAACGGCGCGGGAGGATGCGATATGGTGTTTGAGGGAGCGGAAATGATGGATGTCGCGAGTCAATGCGGGAAGCATGTCGCCGACACCACTGACGATTTGCATAAACCGATGCGGGATATGATGGCAGCGAATCATTCCGAAGAAGAAAAAAAGAAGTGGTTTATGTGGTTCCAAGGAGAGTGGGATAAAAAAGCCGAGTAAGACTTACACATTTGGCGATATTCAGACGGCTTTCTGCTTGACGCAGACTCTTTTTGTCGCGCTCGCGTTTCGCTTCATCCTTTTGTGGTAAAAAATGGGAACGGGGACAGGAAAATACACAGGAGTATCCTGTGTATCTCGCCTTCTTCATCTTATCTTTATAGAGCTATATAAAGATTAAAAGATGCAAAAGACCGCAAAAACATCACAAGCGATAAGAACGCCTCTTGCTGTGAGCATGAGGACAGCGGCATATTCGGAAATAGGATTGGTTTCGTATCCGGAAGCTGTTGCGCAATCCCTTATTTTACATGCCGAAAAAGATGCGGAATTTTCGGAATGGCTTCGATCTACGCTCGACGACTTCCTTCTTTTTTATGAAATACCGATGCGTAGATCACATGGCGCCTCGGGCATATTCTCGAACCCCGAAAGAAGCGGGAGCGAGCTGCTTTTACCGAGAATGCACACTGACGCCATCGCCAGAACATCATGGCTCCTTGCAAACATTTTATACACAGATGACGTCTCTGTTTACGAAAAACCGATAACGCTTCTTGCCGGATGGACTGCAGAGCAGGGCGCGCCAGAACCTTCTCCGGCGCCTAAAAATGTGGTACTGGGTTTGAAGATCGGCGTCCTCCCGATTGGGCTCATGGGGCATATGAAGATTGAAGAAAAAATGCCGATCATTGCTCGAAACGACTTTCTCTCTCGCACTGATGCGGTTACGCTCTCAAAAGAGGCGGTATGGGCGGGTGCGGGGGTGCTCGAACAAGCGTTTCGGGCGGCGGATGGTCAGGCGCGGTTGCTTGAGCCGGAAATTAGCGATTGGTTTACGGGCGAACGCGAGGCAATCTTTTATACCGCTGATGCAAAAAGTATTCGCGAATTTCTTGAAGAATTAGAACGGCTTTCCATCGCATATTCCGCGGTTGAAGATGAAAATGGTCCGGCGCTTCTTGCGGTCAATCCTTCCATAAACTTTTCTTCATTAGAACCTCTCTGGAATATGAAAGCCGCAGGGTAAAAGTTTTTTGACTTTTGCGCCTAAAAGCTCTATATTTAAAGGATTGAGGCGGTATTTTAGCCACTCTAATCTTTATGCCCGCGACAAAAGAAGTCAAACGCAGAATAAAGCTCGTCAAAACCACATCGCAGATTACGCGCGCGATGGAGCTTGTCGCCGCGACCAAAATGCGAAAAGCCGAAAGCGACGCGAAGGGGACACGCCCTTATTCCAGCCACGCTCGAAAAATTTTGCGCTCTCTCGTCGGACGGGCGGAAAAAAAAGATTCGGCATTTTTGCGGACGAATGAGAAGGGGAGAATCCTCGCGCTCGTCATCACCCCCGACCGCGGTCTCTGCGGAAGCCTCTCGACGAACGTCCTCCGCGAAACAAACGCGCTTCTTTCACAATTCCCAAAAGAAGAGATTGACGTCATGGCTATCGGCAAGCGCGGGGCGGATGTTTTGCGAAGGCAAGGATATAACATCATCGCCGCCGCAACGCGCCTTGATTGGAAGCCGCGGGTATTCGATATTCGCACGTTCGCAAAGATTGCTCTCGACGGCTATGAGGCGGAAAAATACAAAAAAGTCTATCTCGTTTTCAGTAATTTTATTTCGAGTTCCCAGCAGAAACCAATGATGCGCGCACTCCTCCCGTTTTCTTCCGAAGGAAGCGAGCAAATGGCGAAAGTCGTTGGTGCCGAGGCGGAGTCCGTCGTCCCTGATACTGATACGAAATACTTATACTTAATAGAGCCTTCGCCGGAAGAAGTGCTTCCTGTTGTTATCCGCAACCTCGTGGAAATGGAAATTTTCCAAGCCCTTCTCGAATCAAACGCCTCCGAACATTCCGCGCGAATGCTTGCGATGCACTCGGCGACCGAGAACGCCAAAGACCTCATGAACGACCTCTCTTTGAGTTACAACCGCATACGGCAAGAATCCATCACCCGCGAACTTGCGGAGATTAGCGCGAGTGCGGCATAGCTTGACAAAATAATGTAAATAGTATATTTTTGAACTTGGTAAAAACTTTTTATGTAATCAATCTTGCCCAAAATAGGAGGCGAAAATGTCTAATAGAAAATTGATCGTTTGTAATCCCGGCATCTTCTTTGAAGATAATGCTCCGGCGGCGTACCCGTGGTTGCTTGATAAGCTCGGGCGCGGAGATGAAGCCCGCGCGATTCAAACAAAATACGAAGCGGGAAAAATTGCAGGACCGCTCCTGCTTCCCGAAATGGCGGCGTTGTTTGGCGGAGTAAGGCGTTCAGACTTACAGCGAGTTTGTCGCAAATACTGTTTCCAGTATGCTCGTCGGGAGACATTTCAAATGTTTGAGTATTTGCACGCATATGGACATTGCTGTATGTTGGTAACTTCTCTTCCGGAAGAGATCTGCGCTGAATTATCCGACCTTGTTCGCGCCGGGTTGCGTTTTGAAATGATTGTGGCTTCGCAAGTTATAACAGGAGGCACCAAAGTATGCTTGCGCGAACGCGAAACAAGGAAAGATTTCGTTGTGTTATTGATCGAAAAGATAGTACTGCCTCATGAAAATTACCCGGTTGCGGATTGGGAAGATGTCCTTGTTGTCGGAAATTCTCTCACCGACATTCCTCTCGGCAAAGCGGTGCGAGAAAAAGGCGGACGATTCATCGCTTTTCATCCGAAAGATACGGAAATTAAAAATGCGGTGCAAGCATGGTACGGTGACACCTGTTCTTTGAAAGTAACTTTTATGGACGAAGGGCTCGCATAGTAGTTGAGGCAAAAAAATTAAAAGGCGGCTACGGTCGCCTTTTTTGTAACTACCCACCATTTCCCAGCCAATCCCCATAATCAACAACATTTCCTTGTCAAACCAAAATAGAAATGTCATACCCCCTGCAAAGTAAGAAAAGTTTGACAAATATACAGTATTAGTGTACCATAAAAGCGGCAAAAACCCAAAACAAAACGTTTCAATCACAACAGGAGAAAAAAATGATTTTCCAACAATATCCGCCGGGGCAATTTCCACCCAAAAAGCGGGGAGAGGGATACTGGTATGTTCACTGTGAGAAAGGAGCGGTGCAAGTGCTTCAAACTCGCGAATATATAGCTTTTCTGAAACAGACCTCGTGGGCTGGTTTCAGAATTGACTGTATAGATGGGGCACTTTTGGTCACGAAAGAAGGCGATGCTCTTTGGGAAGAACTCAAGGCGATTGCAAAAGAATACACGGTTATGGTGTATCCGCAGAGTTTCGGGGCTACCGACTATGTCAAATGGACGGGTAATCGAGACGACTGTAAAAGATTTGATGTGATCATCATCAGTGTCGCACAACCAGAAGAATGAAGATGTTTATAAAGAGTCGACAATCGCCGACTTCTTGGCGAAAAATAAAAACATGAAACGGAGATAAGGGCGGCCCCGTGCGGGTCGCCTTTTTGCTTGGTTACTACTTGTTTTTTTGGGAAAAATTGGGTATGATGGTGGTGTTACAAAAAATACCGCTTTATGCCAAATATGCAAAAAAACATAAAAGCAAAAATTAAAAAAGAAACCCCGACAGACATGCTGGCTCGTTTAATGGTGCGGGGTTTTGAAAAGATGACTGAAGTATTTAAGCAGGGACAGGAAGAACTGAAACATGAACTCAGACAGGAATTTCGGCATGGGTTGGAAGAACTTAGAAATGAATTTAGGACAGAAATTTCTTCCGTTAAAGAAGAACAAAAAGAAACGAATCGTCATTTAGTTTCAATAGAACGGAAGCAAGAGGGTACGCTTCTCAGCATGGACGAGACTGTTCATAAATCTGAATTCATGAAATTGGAACGCAGAGTAGAAACTTTAGAACATAAATAATGAAAACAATGCTCCAAGAAAAAACAGAAAAATCAGGGAAAATAGTACAAATCGTCGGGAGCGTGGTAGACGTTGAGTTCCCGCAAGAGAATTTGCCGGTCATTTTAAACGCGCTTGAGCTTCGCCGCGCCGATAAGACCATCATTTTTGAGACCGCTCAGCATTTGGGTGGCGGACGCGTGCGCGCTCTCGCTCTCGACACCACGGACGGCATCGCGCGAGGGGAAGAAATCCATGACACCGGTGCGCCGATTAGCGTTCCTGTTGGAAAAGAAGTGCTCGGACGGATGTTCAACGTGCTCGGCAACACCATCGACGGCATTGATGCGGAAGTCGGCGCAAAAACACGCTGGCCCATTCACCGACCCGCGCCGAAGTTTAGCGACCAAAAAACCGAAACGGAAATTTTCGAGACGGGACTCAAAGTCATCGACCTCATCGCGCCATTTTCTAAAGGAGGCAAAATCGGACTCTTCGGCGGCGCCGGCGTGGGCAAGACCGTGCTCATCATGGAGCTCATTCACAACATCGCGAAAGAACACAGCGGCTTTTCCGTTTTTGCCGGAGTGGGGGAGCGCACGCGCGAAGGAAATG
>CAYRXD010000007.1:0-16067 GCA_964428135.1 uncultured Candidatus Saccharibacteria bacterium
AGTCGGCGGGTACGGAAAAACTTGAAGACCCTGCGCGCACTTCCCGCACAAGCTCTCTTTTCTCTTCTTCTTTTATCAAAGTACCAGCCGCAATGCCTTTCCGTTTACGCAAGGCATCTTCCGCTTCTTGATAGTTTTTGCGCAGGACCGCTTCTGTCTCTTGGTAGCTTATTGATTTGGGAATTTCTTGTGCGGGGGGTGCCGCCGATAGGTTTGACGCAGAGCTATGCTCTTCAGCCGGAGGCGCCGCAACAGCCGTGGTTTTTGGCTGGATTGACGTAACCGTCTCGGTACTTCCGTTTTTTATATTTACGGAGGCGCTGTCTCCTTTGTATTCGCCGAAGGTATTTGCAACGCGGGAAAAAATGGCAGCTTCGCCGTCAGAAACCGTTTTTGAGTCCCAGAGAAACTTCCAAAGATTCTGCCGCTCCGGAGCGCGGACGGCGCTGCCGAGCAATCGCGGAACGGTCATGCCTTTCTTTTGAATGTAGACGGCAACGCTTTTCGCTCCTTCTACTCCGATATTTATCGTAATGCTTCCACTCACAGCTTCTCCCGACCCGATATATTTTTCTCCCTGCCTCAAGGCGATGTAAGCATGCGGGGCTGTTGCGGTCGTTGTAGCCGCCGTTTCGGCAATTGAAGCAGTGGTGGTAGCGGCGGCTGTCACCGAACAAGAAAGAATCTTTGGTATGGTAAATGTACCGCTCGCATCAGCAGATACCGAATATCCGGTTTTTGGGATTGCTTTCCATGTGTACGTTCCGTACGGCATCACATTTCCTCCTCCGTCAGTGAATTTTTGAGGAGAAGAGAGAAGCCCTCCGCTTAATGCAAAATAACTTGAACCCGGAGGGTTAGCGGCAAAAGCAACGCTTCCTACGGTAAACCCATACAGACAATACGGCTCCCCCGCTTTCGCCGATACGGTGACCGGAATGAGCGCTGTTTCGGTAGTGGTGGCGGTTATGTCCGCCGCCGCCCCGTCCGCAGAAGTAAAACTTCCTTCCGGCGACTTCGATTCGTATCCGAAGATATTTGACGAAATAACTTGATAGTAATACGCAGTTTTTGGGGAAAGACCGGCGAGATTTACGCAATGAGTAATGACGCTGCCGCCGGCATCGCAGCGCCACGTGGAAGTAAACGGATAAAGACCCGGAGAAGTTCCGTACGCGACAGAAGAACCGGAAGGGTCATCGGTTGTCCATACTATTTGCGCGCCGTGAGCCATAATATTTTTCGCTTCAATACCGGAGATCACGGGCGGAGTCGTGTCGCTTACGGTATCTGCGCTCGCGTATGTCGTTGCTTTCACCTCCGTACTCTTCGGCGAAAAATTATTGGCGGCATCCGCGGCGGCGACCGTATAGCGGTATAACGTCGCGGGCGTAAGATCTTTATCGGTATACGAAAGTGCGTCAACTTTTGCGGCAAAGTCGCCGTTTCGGTAGATATTATAGCCCGTTACGCTGATATTATCAGTGGACGCTCCCCACGAAAGAGCTATTTCCGAACTGGACAGAGCAGATGCGGTCACGTTTGTCGGCATGGAAGGAGCCGTGGTGTCGGGAATAGAACTCTTCGTAAGGACGGCGATATTCGACGGCAAAGAACACCCGGGTATATTGCAGGAAGATACGTAATACTCATATGTACCAAAAGGATGACCTATATATTGAACGGTCGTTATATCCCGTTCGACGGAAGTGAAAAATACCCAAGAAGTATTGCCTTGCGGACGATTGTAAATTTTGAACACTTCTTCGTCGGAAGAATTGTCCGCCCATGAAAGCGTAGCGTCAAGTCCGTTAGTATCCAAAGAAATAGCGAGGGAAGAGGGTGCAATGGGGAGCGTCGGATCAGCTGTGCCGGATACTGCGGAAGTGAACTTAAAACCGCCAAGCATGTTGTCGTTGCCGGTTGAGTCGCGAGACTCCACTTTATAGTAGTAAACGGTACTCGGGGAAAGTCCGGTGAGATTCACGCAGTGCGAAGTAACGTACCCGCCCATATCGCAGCGCGAATCAGAATAAAGAGTGTAGCCCCCCGAACTTGTGCCGTACGCCACGCGAGAGTCCGAAGACACGCTCGTCACCCAAGTTATCTGCGCACCCGAAGCGATAATATTCTGCGATGCCACACTTGATATTACCGATGTAGCTTTGGCATCAAAAAATGATAAGGAAAAGAACAGGAAAAAAACCGAAGTAACCAGTGTAATACCTGCAAACAAAATGGGATAGTGTTTTATGGTTTTTACCATGGAAGATCCTGAAAATATTGACCATCGATTAGTGTCTATTTTCTCCAGCCAAAGAATCCGATGATGAGTCCCAAAATTGCGAGTCCGATAATGACTGCTGTCGTACTTGAGGCGCCGCCGCCGTGAGAAGTATCTTGTTTCTCGGGGGAAGAAGATGCTGTGGCTGTTGATTCATCAGAAACACTGTTTTCGGTATCAATATCGATTATTATTGGTTCTGTATTTTTTGGCATCTCTTTTTTGATGCTTGGAGCTGCGATCGCTTCCGTCGGCTTGGCGGTGTTCGGTGAAGCGGCGCCGCAAACCGGAATAGTAAACTGACCGATTGAAGGAGGAACTTCATAATATCCCTCATTGAGAACGCCCTTCCAGGTATACGTTCCGCTCTTTAAGGTTACTCTGCGATCCAAAGTCATTGAGCTTTGGTCTATCATATCTCCGAAGATCTCATAAGACCCGCCCTCTTTGGGGTCTGTTGCGAACAAAACACTTGCGGTTCCGGCACCGTCCTTACACGCCAGACTCCCCACTTCTACGCGAAAAGCGACCGGATTTTTTACGGTCGATGCAGCCGTCTCAGCCGCGAAGGCAAAAGATGCAATGGCAAAAACTAAAAAAGAGAGAACAATGGTATATGCAGTAAAAAATTTATTCATAGAGAAATTACGATTATTTAGCGCCATGTTCAATATGTTCGCGGATCCTTTCCATAAGCTCCGTAGCGTTCCAATTCGATTTTTCAAAAAAATCTGAAACACCGTACTGAAGCGCTTCGGCTATGCTTTTTTCGTCGTTTAACGTACTTAAAATTATAACCGGCATATTCTTGTCCTTCTGCCGAAGCGCTTTCAGCATAGCGAGTCCGTCCATTTCCGGCATTCGAAGATCGAGAAGGATAATATCCGGCGCCCCGGAGACAACCGCTCGCAATCCTTCCAGCCCGTTACCGGCCGTCAAACACTCGAACCCTTGATGAGAAAGGGTTTCGGTGAAGAGCTCTCGGATACTCTGTTCATCGTCTACAATAAGTATTTTTTTCTTTACATCAGGCATAGAAAGTATAACTACCTTCGAATCACGCGGCGCACCGCATCTTTTATTGCGCTAACACCCATTCCATAATGCTCGATAAGCTCTTCCGGCGTACCGGATTGCCCGAATTTATCATCAACGCCGACAAACTCAATCGGAACGGGATGTTTTTTTGCAAAAGCTTCCGCAACGGCGCTTCCCATGCCCCCGCGGATCTGATGTTCTTCGACGGTCACGATTTTATCGCCGGATTCTTCCGCAAATCGCAAAAGCCCGTCTTCGTCGAGCGGCTTGATTGTAGCGAGGTTCAAAACGGAAACGCCGATACCTTCGGCTTCAAGCTCTTTTGCCGCCTTGATTGCATTATACACCAGGGCGCCGCATGCAACAATTCCAACCTGTGCATTCATGCTCGGTTTGAAAAATACCTGAGACTTCCCTATCTCAAACAGCGTTTCTTCCGTTGTCATAATCGGCGTTTTCTCCCGCGCAAGCCGGATATAGACGGGACCGATCATGCGGGCGGCGGCAAGGGTGGCTTTTTTGGCTTCAATACTGTCGCAAGGGACGATGACGGTCATTTTCGGAATAACGCGCGTGATAGCAATATCTTCAATCGCTTGGTGCGTGCCGCCGTCCGGACCGACAGAGATGCCCGCATGAGAACCGCCGATCTTCACGTTGCGATCATTATAGCAAATAGTCGTGCGGATCTGTTCCCAGTTGCGCCCGGGAGAAAACATCGCATAAGAAGTCAGGAACGGGATTTTCCCCATCGCCGCCATTCCGGACGCGACGCTTGCCATTGATTGCTCTCCGATACCCATTTCCACGAAACGACCCGGGTATTTTTTTGCGAATGCATCCATCTTGGTAGACTCAGTGAGATCGGCGCAGAGTCCGACGATATTTTCGTTCTCGTCCGCGGCGGCGACAAGCCCCTCGCCGAAGCCGTTTCTGATCGGTGCTTGTTCTACGTCGTTATCGAAAAGTTTTGGATTGAGGTTCATAAAAGATGTGCAAATTAAAAATTAAAGCGAATTATTTCCATTGTCAGCCTGCGCTTTCACCTTCTCCAGCTCACGCTTAATATCAGCAAGCTCTCTTTCCGCCTCGTCAAGTTTTTGTTGTTCTTGTTCCACCATGTTATGCATGTGATTGTAATACTTGCTCGACACGATACAGGCGCGTTTCAAGTAATGCTACTCTTTCCATATCTGCCTTGTTTTTCAGCATACCTTTCAGTTCTTTTATCTCATCTTTCATTTCTTTGATCGTCTGTTCAATGCGAGCCAGCCGTTCGTTTATGGTCTTGAGTTCACCTTTTACTTCTTTGATTTCACCCTGCACTCCTTTAAGTTCGCTTTTCACTTCTTTGATTTCACTTTTTAATCCCTTTACATCCTCTTTTACAACTGTCATATCTACCATAAGCCCGCCAATCATTTCCGTATGACTGTCAGATATTTTTCGTAAATCGCCCAAAACCTCAAAAATAGCTTCAAGATTGCCGTTGTAATTTTCCATAAGCCCCGCAACATAGTCTTTTTCTTTTGCGGGCATTTTTTTAAGCGGAAGATTGAGCTTTTTTGCTTTGATTATTTTTCTTTTCATACCTTCATTATATCGCAAAAAGAAAAAACAACAAAACTAAGTATAACCCTGCCCTACTTCAGATATTCCGGCGTATTCACCGCCATCCAGTCCACCATCTGCCGCATGACATACGGCGCGCCAATGGGGTTGTGAAGCGGCCCCCTCTCCATAACGAGCGCAAAAGCATATTTTGGCTTATCAAAAGGGAAAAAACCGATGATCCAGGAATTTACCGCGTCCTTCCTCGCGCCAAGCTCCGCTGTTCCCGTCTTTGCCGCCACCTTCACGCTGTCGACGTTCAGCGCTATTGCCGTCCCTAAAAGCACCCCGCGGCGCATGCCTTCTTGCACCACTTCAAAATCTTCTTTTGGCAAAGAGATCTGCCTTTTTGGCGTACTGAGATCTTCGGTCAGGCGGGGCGTCACAAGCGTTCCGAATGAAGCAAGAGCCCCCGCGGCGCGCACCGCCTGGAGAGGAGTGAGCTGAAATCCATATTGTCCGATGGAGGTATGGTAGGTATTCCCGAGAAGCCATGCGGCGCCGTCGAAATTTTTCGCTTTCCATTCAGGATTCGGGATCACGCCCAGAGCCTCTCCTTGAATATCTATCCCGGTGGTCGTTCCGAATCCGAACATGCGCATATACTTTTCGATGTTCGCAATCCCCAAACCTTTCTGTTCGTTTTTGTATCCTCCTCCTATTTCATAAAAATATACATCCGAAGAAACGGCAATGGCATCGCGCATATCGACATACCCGTGAGCTTTCCAGTCCTTAAAAACCGTAGGTTTGTCGGGGAAATACGGATTCGGTATTGATATGGACCCGGTGGATAAAATTTGTTTTTCCGGAGTAATGATTCCCTCCTTCAGCGCACCAAGCGCCATGAACGGCTTCACAATGGAGCCGGGCGTATAGAGTCCGGAAACCGCGCGATCAAGGAATGGCTTTTCTTTGTCGGTCTGGTATTTTGCGATAGCGGCACTGTCGTCTCCATCCGTGAGGATCTGCGGACTGTACTCGGGGAAACTCGTTACTGCAAGCAGACCCCCGGTCTCAATATCCATAATAGCCCCTGCCCCCGCATGGAAACCAACCCTGTCGGCAGTCAGAGATATGATACGAAACATTTCCCGCTGTATCCGCGAATCAAGAGTAAGGACAAGATCTTTCCCCGGGACGGGCGGGTCGATAACGCTTTCCGATCTCACGCGGGACAAAGCGTCGACTTCTTGAATCTTGATGCCGGACTTTCCGTTTATGGCTTCATTGTAGACCTGCTCCAATCCATCTTTTCCTTCAAAATCTTTTTTGTAATAAAACCCCGAAGAGTCTTTTGCCGGATAACTCAGGTACCCGAGCACATGACCGAAACCGGGAGCTTCGATATAGCGGCGCAACGGAAAATCATTGAGAGATTTCCCCTCCTGAGACGGAGCGTCCGCCCAATTCGCGGCAGTTTCCGGCAGAACATTCCATGCGAGCGGCACTTTGTTCCGATCATAAATGGTTCCCCGGCTGCCAAAAATAAGCGAATGTTCAAGACGGTTGTTCTCCGCACGGTCGCGCAGCTCCTTTCCTTGCACAATCTGCAAAAGCCCGACTTTCCACAAGTAAATTCCCTGCACCAAGAGGAAAAATGCCCCGACAACGGAAAGTGTCAGTTTCGAGATTGGTTTTTCAATGCGCCCCTCGAATTGGTGCACGTTGAAATTCGGCAGATTGCTTGAATCGAGAAAAATCTCGTTCGGATCAAGGTTTGCTCTTCTTTTCTTTTGAAAAAATTTTCTCATAACATTATCTGCGCACCTTCTCTCTCACTAAATCCGACAAAAATATTACAAAAAGCGCCGCGGAGGAAAAAAAGAACCGGAAGCCGTACGCGCTTGCAACAGGGACGCCATAGAGCGCGTCAAACAAAAATCCTGCGAAAAACGCTTCGTAGAATTTTTTAAAAGAGACAACGCATGCGCCGGCAAAGAGCGCAACAAGCCACCATGGCGCAAAAAGCACGGCAAAAAAGAGGAATATGTCCGCTATTATGCGGGTGTGGATTTGACGAAGATTTCGGTCCATTTTAGATTGCACAAATTTCCAATTTATAATTTTTAATTTTCAATTTACAATGTATCAATTTTCAAATGCGCCCTCCCTCGGTTTGTTTGCAAATTGAAAATTTTGTCTTTAAAAATTGATTGAAAATTAAAAATTGTAAATTGAAAATTCTTTAAGACGCCTTACTCATTTCCAGAAGAAGCGCGGGGGAGAATCTGCACATATTTCAGCTCAAACACATTCGCCGGACTCTGCAAATAGAGCTTCTGGAACGAATCTGCGAGATTTTCCTCTTTTGCTTCAACAAAGGCGGCAATGAACCCGTCCGAACCCGGCAAGACCGCGGCGTCTCCCTCTCGCACATCGAGATCGCGGGGAAGTTCAGCGGTAAAAGAACTGCCGCCAGCGCCTTTTAGCTGCGCCGGAACATTTTCCGGACCTATAAATACGTCGATGACTTCTCCGGGAGAGGAAAACGCTTTCACCTTCGCGGAGTACGGGTAAGTTTCGAACACTTTTCCAAGCGCAGTATTTTGATCGATAAAAGCGAGATCGCCGTTCACTATACCCGAGACACTCCCCGATCCCAATAAAAACACATCGAACGGGAGATGTCCGGGATGCAACAAAACGCTTGCAAAAATTCCTCCATCTTTTCTTGCCGCAAAAAGTTCTTTGAGCTCCAGATTCTCCTGTACGACAAAATCATACCCTTTCAGTTCACGGGCGAGCATGTCGACTTTTTGCCTGAGTTCTTCGTTTTCTTTCGCAAGCTCCGTTCTTGACCGGAGTACGGCCGCGCCGCTTGCAATCGAATCAGCACTCCGCCAAAAAGGAAGCGCCGCAGTATTCAGCCGAGAAGATACTTCGACAAAAGACCGGGGACTTATGGAGAAAAAAACAATGAGCAACAACGCGAAGACAAAAAAAATCTTCGCGCCGCTTCTTGTTTGCTTTTTTGTTTGAATGATCGGACGCATACGGGAATGTAAAATCCGGCTTACGATGGCGGGGCTTCGTCGTCTTCATAGATAAGCGCCTCATGATACAGATCCAGCCGCTCAAGCACGACACCCGTACCCCGAACAACGCATGTCAGCGGATCATCCGCTATATAAATCGGTATTTTCAGTTCTTCCGCAAGGAGTTTATCAAGCCCGCGTATAAGCGCCCCGCCGCCGACAAGCACTATTCCGCGATGCATGAGATCGGAGAGCACTTCTGGCGGCGTTCCTTCCAGCACCTCTTTCACCGACTCAACAAGCATTCTGATCGACTGCGAAATAGCTTCCCGAATATCCGAATCGGTAATAACCACTTCTCTCGGCAATCCGGTAATGAGATCACGTCCGCGAAGCGCTGATTCAAGAGGGGTTTCGTTCTTGGAAACCGAACCGATGGCAATCTTGATCGCTTCCGCCGTCTTCTCTCCCGTGAGTATTTTAAATTCATTCCTGATGTAGGAAACGATGTCGCTATTCAACTTGTCTCCCGCAATGCGGAGGTTTTTTGATTTCACGATACCGCCGAGAGAAATGACCGCAATGTCCGTGGTACCCCCGCCGATGTCGATGATCATGCTTCCGACGGGCTCATTTACCGGAAGGCGTATGCCGATCGCCGCCGCCATCGGCTCTTCAATGATGAATACTTCTCGCGCCCCCGCGTTTCGGGCGGCATCTTTGACGGCGCGAGTCTCAACGTTCGTAATACCCGAAGGAACGCCGATGACCACGCGCGGACGAGCCACTTTATTCGATATTTTATTCGCTTTGTTGAGGAAATATGAGAGCATTTCCTGCGTTACCTCGAAATCCGAGATCACGCCGTCCACGAGCGGACGCACAGCAACGATATGCGATGGGGTTCGTCCGACCATTTCTTTTGCCGCCTGCCCCACCGCCACCACCTGCCCGGTCTTTTGGTTGAGCGCCACGACGGAAGGCTCATTGATAATGATGCCGTGCCCGCGGGCATATACCAGCGTATTTGCGGTACCAAGGTCAATGCCGACATCATGCGCGAACATTTTTCGAAATTTTTCCAGAAGAGCCATAGTAGCCCCATTCTACTGGAAGAGGCGCGATGAGTCAAAAGGGCTTGAGTACACTTCATGAATTTGCTAGACTCGAAAAATCGTGTAAAAAATGCTTGGAAGCATTGGCGCACGAGAAGCTGTTCTTTACAAGGCGAAGGATCGCCGAAAATCATTCAACAAAAGACACTTGGAGTTAAAAATGAGAAATTCTCTCATATCTTCAGCGTTACTGGCATTTGCCGCAATGGCATTGCCTCTTTCTTCACACGCGACACCGGCACCGGATGCGAATTCGGTCCTTATCCTTGAACCTACCGTAACCTCTGGAATGTCGAGCGACGAGGCGTTAAAAGCCACCGCCCTCGGAAAGACGCCTGTAGTAGTGGACGCGGCTCAATGGTCCGCTATGACAACCGCGGAGTTTAAGACCTACCGCGCAATTGTCCTGGGGGATCCAACCTGTATAGTAGGCACAGGACCCGTTTCCGCAGCTCTCGCAAACCGAGAAATTTGGTCGCCCGCTGTTAATGGCAACATTGTCCTGATAGGGACAGATGAGGTTTATCATAAATCTCAAGGCGGACTGCAGCTGACTGAGAGCGCAGTTGCGTTCTCTTCGGATGTCGCCGGTAAGACTGGGCTCATGGTATCCCTGTCATGCTACTATGCTGGCGTTTCACCCGGCACGACCGTCCCTCTCCTCGATCAATTCGGTGAATTCAAAGTGCGGGGAAACTTTGGTTGCTACAACAACGCTCATATCGTCGCCACCCACCCCGCCCTTGCCGGCACCACTGATGCGAGTCTCTCGGGTTGGGGATGCTCGGTACACGAAGCATTTGACACCTTCCCGCCAGGATTCATACCGCTTGCTATAGCAAGAGATATTACAGGTGAAGGTTCACTCACTTTCGCAGACGGATCGTTTGGTGTACCGTATATTCTTGCAAACGGCGAAACGATCACTCCGATCAACTGTGGAAATGGCGTAGTCGAAGGACCTGAACAATGTGACGCGGGTGCAAACAACGGTGTTCCCGGTTCAGGATGTACTGTGCGGTGCGAGATCGAAACAGTGACAAATAAAGCCCCGGATTGCTCCGCAGCGGAAGCCGACCCGGCTCTGTTGTGGCCACCGAACCACAAAATGAAGATGGTGACGATCACCGGAATTACAGATCCTGACGGTGACCCGCTCGATATGGTGATTAACTCTATCACTCAAGATGAGGACGTATCAGGACTCGGATCCGGTGACAAAGGACCATTTGACGCGGTGATCAACGACGACGGTACAGCTAATATACGCGCCGAGCGCCAAGGAACGGCACCGCACAATGGTCGCGTTTACAACCTAAACGTAACAGCGACAGATCCTTTGGGTAAATCGTGTTCACGCACCGTACAGGTCTGCGTACCTCACGACCAAAGCGATCCGCATGAGTGCGTTGATGACGGACAGCTCTACAACTCTACAGCTCCGTAAGACTACTGAAGTAGAACGAGTGATCCTTTTGTAAAAAAGTGCCCCAAAAAGGCACAAATCCCCGCAAGCGAAACGCTTGCGGGGATTCTTTTTTGTCTGGTTTTAAGTGTGTGACTATTTGAGGAAAATCTCAAAAAGCTCAGACTCCGCAACCATTCGTACTTCCCCGCTTTTGCGTTCTTTAATCTCAAGTTTCCCGAGAGCGATATTTTTCTCGCTGACGACTACGCGGTACGGTATGCCGATGAGATCGCTTGATGCGAATTTTTCTCCGGCGCTCGCATCGCGGTCATCATAGAGCACTTCAACCCCCGCTTTGGTCAGTTTCTCATACAGCTCATCCGCTTGCGCTTTTGCGCGAATTTCCACAAGGTGCACCGTGAAGGGCGCGATACTCTCCGGCCAAATAATGCCGTGCGCGTCGAAAAGAGCCTCCACTGCCACGCCCATAAGCCGCCCCGGACCGATACCGTAAGAACCCATCACGACCGGCTTCTCCTCGCCGTTCTCATCCCGGAACTTGAGCCCGAGAGCATCTGAGAACCGCGTCCCGAGCTTAAAGATATTTCCAACCTCAATGGCGGTTGCTTCCTCAAGCTCCCCCTTTTTAAGCCCGAGATCCGCCAATACCTCATCGGTGAAGACTTCTTTGTTGACGGCGATGTTTTTCTCGCGCGAAAAGTGGATGGTATCTTCGCCCGCATCGGAAAGCGTCTGAAACTCATGGCTGTATTTTGAAAAGACGCCGCCGCTCGCGAAGGTGATGAACGTCCGGTCGCCAATCCCCGCCCGTTCAAAAATATTTCTGTATGCCGTTTTTGCTTTTTCGTAAAATACATCAAGGTCTTGCTCTCTTGCACTGAAAGAGTAGAGGTCTTTCATGAGAAACTCCCGCCCGCGCATGATGCCGGACTTCGCCCGCGTTTCGTTCCTGAATTTCGTTTGTATCTGGTAGGCGTATACCGGCAGATCTTTATACGAAGCGATGTGCTGTCGCATGAGATTGGTAATCGGTTCTTCGTGAGTGAATCCGAGTCCGAGCGTACTTCCGTTTTTGAGCTCCGTCTTAAACCAATTATCCACCGTCTCGTCGTTCCACCGATCGGTCTTTTCCCAGAGTTCCGGACTTTGCAGTGCGGTGAGACTGAGTTCTTGTCCGCCGATAGCGTTCATTTCTTCTCGTATGATCCCGTTTATTTTATTGAGCACGCGAAGCCCGAGCGGAAGATACGAATATACCCCCGCCATTTCTTTATGGACATACCCTGCACGAATAAGAAGCTCGGCATTTTTTGATACCTCGTCCTTCGGCGCTTCCTTGCGCGTTTTGGTAAATAAGTGTGTTTGCCGCATAGTACAGGTATTCTACTCTGTTCCACTTAAAAAATCAAAAGAAACGGCTGATTTTTTAAAAATCGAAAAGATAGGCTCACCCGAAAGGATCTGCGCATTTACCAGCGTTCTTTCTTTTCCGCGAATAAGAGCGCTCCCTTTCGGGGGGCGCACCGAAAGCCGCAAACCATATTTCTCCAGAAAATATTTTTTGATCTGTTCGCGAGTGCACACATTGTCCGGCAACAGAAACGCTTCATAGCGAGTCTCGCAGGAAGAAAAATACTTCTTATGATTCTCGTGGAGAACAAGGGCGATGTTTGACACCTCCGATCGTACAAGCTTTCCAAATTTTCGACCTTTTACTTCACGGTGCGCGCTCGCATAATCCATCACCGCGCTATTAAACACCGCGCTTGAAACCCCGCTTTTTTTAAAAGCGGTTTCCGCCTTTTCTCTCGTTTTGAATACTTTTCGGAAATTGGTGTCAAAGGCAATCTCCGGCGCACTATACGCAAAAGACAGAATGGCAGACGCGGTATATTCGCCTATCCCCGGCAGTTTCAGAAGCTCGCTTTTTGTTCGAGGGAATTCCCCAGCGTATTCACGAACGATAATCTGCGCCGCCGCAAGCATATTCCGTCCGCGGGCGTAATATCCGAGCCCTTCATAGAAAGGCAGAAACTCTTCCCACGAGGCGCGGGAGAGTTTTTGTACATTCGGAAATTTTTTAAGGAACCGTTCGTAGTATAAAACAACCCGCGATACTTGCGTCTGCTGGAGCATTATTTCGGAAACCCACACGTGATACGCCGAAGCATCAGGTTTGCGCCATGGAAGCGAGCGCGCATTCCGCTTATACCATTCCAAAATTTTTTGGGGATCATTGTTCATAAAAATTCGAAGTCCGAAGCACAAAATTCGAAACAATACTAAAATTCAAATCACTAAAATATAAAACAACAGCGGCGTGTTTGAAACATTCGTGTTTAAAATTTTGAATTTGTTTCGAATTTTGTGCTTCGGATTTCGAATTTTACCGTATAGGGCAATTTTTGTGATCATGTTTTTTCGCGCGGCAATACTTCCGACCGTACTCGATTGCGCGGTAGGTGAAGCCAAACCATTCTTCTTGAGGAAGAAGCGCCATAAGGTCGCGCTCGATCTTTTCGGGGCTTTCTTCTTTGGACAATCCCCATAATCGCGCCATGCGCTTCACGTGCGTATCAACCGCAATACCTTCCACTACTCCGTACGCATTTCCAAGAACGACATTCGCCGTCTTCCGCGCTACGCCGGGAAGAGAGAGTATTTCTTCCATCGTCTTCGGTATTTTCCCGCCGAACTTTTCTTTTACCATTTTTGCGGCGGCGAGAATGTTTTTTGTTTTGTTTCGATAAAATCCGGTCTGAAAAATATCTTTCTCAAATTCGCGCGGGTCGGCGCGCACATAGTCATCAAGTTTCCGGTATTTTTTGAAGAGTTTTTCGGTCACTTCATTCACTTTTTTGTCCGTACATTGAGCGGAAAGTTCAACGGCAACCAAAAGCTCCCAGTTGTTTTTATATCGGAGCATCATACCCGCGTCCGGAAAAAGTTTTTTAAGCTCGCGTAAAATCGCTTCCGCCCGCGCTTTTTGTTTCTTTTGTTTTTGGGTTACCATTATTCAAGTATCGCTTTTATGCGGCGGATCCCCGCACTGCAAGCTTCTTCTTTGATAATCTTGAAATGTCCCAGTTCGGAAGTATTTTTCACATGCGGACCGCCGCAAAGTTCGAGAGAGAACTTCTTGTCGCCCCCGCCTATCTGATACACGCGCACGGTGTCGCCATATTTCTCTTCAAACAAGCCGATCGCTCCGCGCTTTTTCGCTTCTTCCATGGAAATATCTTCGTAGCTTACCGGCAATGCCTCGCGGATTTTTTCATTCACCAAATCTTCCACCCGCTTTTTCTCTTCATCGGTCATTTTGGCATCGTGCACGAAGTCAAAACGGAGCCGTTCGGGGGTGATATTGCTCCCCTTCTGCACCGCTCCTTCGCCAAGCACGGCACGAAGCGCCTGATGGAGCAAGTGTGTTGCCGTGTGATATTTCACGGACATTTCGGAATGGTCGGCAAGCCCGCCTTTAAACTTTTGCTCGGAACCTTGTCGGGAGATTTCTTGGTGTTTTTTCTTTTCTTCTTCAAAACCAGCCTCGTCAACGGTGATTCCTTTTTCTTTCGCCAGTTCTTGCGTAACCTCAAAAGGAAAGCCGTAGCTTTGATACAAATCGAAAGCATCTTTTCCTGAAATGTTTTTTCCAGAGAGTTTCTCAAACTCCGTCATTCCGTGAGAAAGCGTGAGCCTAAATTTTTCTTCTTCTTTCTGTATTTCATCTTTTATTTTTTGTATCTCAACCAAAAGGTTCGGATAAGCGCTCTTGTATATTTCTATCACCGTATCAACGAGCGAAATAAGTCCGCCCTCCATTCCAAGCGAATCCGCGAAGCGAACTGCGCGCCGTAACAAACGCCGCAGAATATAGCCTTGGTCAGTGTTTGTCGGCACAACTCCATCTGTAATCAAAAAAACAGAAGCTCGAACATGATCGGCGATGATGCGCTTTGCTCGTTTACCTTCTCCTGCGCCAAGTTCATTTATCTTTGCAATAATCGGCAAGAAAAGATCCGTATCAAAAATATTATCTTTTCCCTGTGCAACCATCGTTGCCCTTTCAAGACCCGTACCGGTATCAACATTTCGATTGGCGAGTTTTCCAATCACCTTGCCGTCTCGTTTCTCGTACTCCATAAAGACATCATTCCAAATCTCCACCACGTCCTGCCGGTCGTCCGCCGCCACATATTCTTCTTTCGTCATTCCAGTAGTAAATTTACCAGTCACATCATAAAACATCTCCGAATCCGGACCACACGGACCACTCTCTCCCGCGCTCCACCAGTTCGATTTTGCGCCCATAAAGTAAATTCTCTCGCCCGAAATTTTATTATCTTCAAAAATCTTTTTCCAGATACCATATGCTTCTTCATCGCGCGGAGCATTGTCATCGCCTTCAAAAACCGTCACATAGAGCCGCTTCGGGTCGAGCCCAAGCCCTTCTTCTTTCGAGGTGAGAAATTCAAAGCTCCACAGTATCGCCTCTTCCTTAAAATAGTCTCCGAGAGACCAGTTGCCGAGCATCTCAAAAAAAGTGTCGTGCGTATTGTCGCCAACCTCATCAATATCATTTGTACGAACACATTTCTGTACGTCCGCGATGCGCTTTGCCCCTGTCGGATGCGTCTGCCCCAGCAAATACGGCACCAAAGGCTGCATTCCCGCCGTATTGAAAAGCACCGAAGGGTCATTTTCCGGCACCAAAGAAGCGCTCGGGATGATAGTATGCCCCCGCTTCTCAAAAAACTTCAAAAACCGCTCGCGTATTTCATGAGATTGCATGTTTCTGATTATACTGAATTTTCAAGAAACCGCCAGATGATGTGGCGGTTTTCGTCAGCTACACCGAGTACCGCGGGATGTTCTTCTCCATGTGCCGTCCGCTTTTTTCCCAGTCCGCAAGAGTTTTATATTTTTGAATATCGATCACGGAAATTTTCTTTTGTGCGCGACCGTTCGCAAAAGAACGGCTATAATAGACGAGATTGCGAAGGTGGTCTTTTCCGCCGTTTATGGCGGCGCCTATTTCAAAAAGGTCTTTGATGGTTCTTTCAAAATCACGTTCATAATCCCCAAAAGGGGCGACGGCAAACACAATGCGGGGATTGCCGTGTACGTCCCATACCACCATATCCGCTTCCATAAACCGTCGGCTCCCGTCTCCTCCGACGGAGACATAAATGCCGGTATCAATGACGTCGACGGGATAATCGTATTTTTCAACCAGATCGACATAAAGCTGGGCCTTGGCTATCTCTTTTTCTTTGAGGCTGGTTTTTTGTGCGCCGTATTTTTGTGCGCCGGAGTCTTTCACGAAAGACGGTATGCCGCAGCCCTGCGGCACCGTCGGATACTTCTCAGCATCAAGAAGCCGCTCAAACTTCGCCGATGACACGATAACGATCTTCGGCTTCCCGTACTCCGTTAGCGTATAATAAATATTTTCTTGCTCGACTTCGCTCGCAATAAGAAAAAGTTTCTTGCGCGCCGCGGTTATTGAAAGAGTGGTTGCGGTGTTCATAATATGTACATTATAACGTACATATACAACTAACGTAAAGCAACTTATCCCCAACACATCCCCTATAGCAAATTCTAGCTGC
>CAYRXD010000007.1:16077-25334 GCA_964428135.1 uncultured Candidatus Saccharibacteria bacterium
TGCTATTTGTCGGAAAGTTGAAGAATCCAAAAAACAAATTTTTACTCTCTCCCCTCAAGCATCTTTATCTCATCGCGAAGTATCGCCGCGGTTTCAAAGTCGAGTTCTTTTACGGCCTCGGACATTTGTTTGCGCTTCAGTTTCAACAGTTTCGCGAGGTCTTTGCCGAAAATCTGCCCATCTATGGCAAGATTCGCATTTACGGCTTTGGCGTGCGCGCTTTCCAAGCTTTCCGTGATGTCGTGAATGGTCTTTGTGATGGTTTGCGGAGTGATGCCGTGCTTCTCATTGTATTCCATCTGAATTTTTCGGCGACGATTGGTTTCGCTGATGGCGCGTTCGATTGAGCCGGTGATATGGTCGGCATACAAAACCACCCGTCCTTCGACGTTTCGCGCCGCGCGTCCGATTATCTGAATGAGCGATGTTTCGCTCCGCAGAAACCCTTCTTTGTCCGCATCAAGAATTCCGATGAATGTCACTTCGGGCAAGTCAAGCCCTTCACGCAAAAGATTCACGCCGACGAGCACATCAAAGGTGCCTCGCCGAAATTCCGTCAAAACTTTGATGCGATCAATGGTTTTTACTTCGCTGTGAAGATATTCGGCTTTAATCCCCTTCTCTTTCAGATAAGTACTCAAATCCTCCGCCATTTTCTTCGTGAGCGTTGTCGCAATCGCTCGCCCGCCTTTCTTGATGACCCTTTCCGCTTCACTGATAAAGTCGGGGATCTGTCCGCCATACTTCCCGCCCGCAAGTATCGGACGAATAAAAACTTCCGGATCAATGAGTCCGGTCGGGCGAATGACTTGCTCGACAGTTTGTTCGCTCTCTTCCTTTTCCATATTTCCGGGCGTAGCGGAAGTGTAAATCACCTGCCCGATGCGCTTCGAAAATTCCGAATACGTGAGCGGACGGTTATCCTTCGCGCTCGGCAGTCGAAAACCGAATTCCACAAGCGTTTTCTTGCGCGATTGATCGCCCGCGTACATGCCCTGAAGCTGCGGGAGCGTCACGTGCGATTCATCAATGATAGTGAGGAAGTCAGGGCTTCCGTCTTCTTTGTGTGGGAAATATGAGAGTAATGTTTCCGGCGGTTCGCCCTCTTTTTTTCCCGACAAATGCCGCGAGTAATTTTCGATGCCGCTGCAATAGCCTATCTCCTGCATCATTGCGATGTCGTACGTTGTGCGCCGTTTGATGCGTTCCGCTTCCAAGAGCTTCCCTTCCTTCTCAAATTGTTTGAGTACGATTTTCAATTCTGCGCGAATTGCCGCGATGGCGGTTTTCAGCTTCCCTTCTTCTGCGAGAAAGTGTTTGGTCGGAAAGAGGAAGATAATCTTCGGCGTTTCGAGAGCAGAGCCCGACACGGGGTCGGTTTTGAGAATCTCCGCAATGCGCCCATTCTCAAGAGTGATATGGAAAACCACGCGCTCGGAAACGGGCATGACCTCCACGCGCCCGCCAATGCTCCGGAACTGTCCCGGTTCCAAATCAGCATTGGTGCGTTCGTAGTGGATAGAGATGAGTTTGTTTAAAAGTTCCCGACGGTCGTACAGATCGCCTGCGGCAAGTTTAAGATTTTCTTTCTCGTATTCTTCCGGACTTCCCAAACCGTAGATGCACGAAACGGACGCAACAATGATGACATCTTTGCGCATCAAGAGCGACTGTGTTGAAGCATGGCGAAGGCGGTCAATCTCCGCGTTTATCTGCGCATCTTTTTCAATGAAGGTGTCGGTAATGGGCATGTACGCTTCGGGCTGATAGTAGTCATAGTAAGAAACAAAATAATGCACGGCGTTTTCGGGGAAGAACTCCTGATATTCCTGCGCGAGCTGGGCGGCAAGGGTTTTGTTATGCGCAATGACGAGCGTCGGTTTCTGTACTGCGGCAATGACATTCGCAACCGTAAACGTCTTCCCGGAACCGGTCACACCTAAAAGAGTCTGTGCGGGCATGTTATCCGAGAGACCTTTGATGAGAGCGGCAATAGCTTTGGGTTGGTCACCCGCCGGCTGCCATTTTGATTTGAGTTTGAAAGTATTCATAGCCGTAATTGTACTTGGAATATAAAAATATAAAAGGGGCAGACAAAATGTCTGCCCCGCTACCTAGTGAAGAGTGCGCACATGGCCCGCTCCCTCCTCGACGTACGATCGCGCTATTTCATCAGCGAGAAAAATTTCCTGATGATCAGCTTCTTTGCAAAGATTCCAATTGATCTCCCACTTTATCCCCAAAAGAACAAAGTTCATAAACACGTCAATGGGTTCAATTTTTGCAAAAACTTCCCCGGACATGACAAAGGTTTGATTATCGGGATAGATGACTCTCAGCATTTTTCCTCCTAAAACGAAATGGTTGGGGGCTCGCAAGCGAACCCCCGATTAAAAAAACTAGAATGCCCGCAGACGATCTTCAACGGCTTCTACTGTTCGGGTTCTTGCCCTCGCCGCTTCAGCGATGAGCTCTTCTTCCGTGTTCACACGATTTTGTATTTCGTGGACGCGTTCGTTGGTCGGAAGGTGTTTTCGAGCTTTCAACAACGCTTGAACTGATTCCTCCGGCATGAAGCAGACGCCGTCTACGCATTTGATGGGCTGCCCGGTAGAACGGGCGTATTTTGCCATCATGGCTTCGAATTGCTCGCTGTTCATGATGTTAAAGGTTCTTGCTGTAGTTTCAATGAATTTCTTGCTCATTGTTTCTTCTCCTCAGAAGATAGTTTGGTGTATTTTTTTTGGAATCTTTCAAACCGCTAAAGTTCCTTTATTAATATACCATGAAGTATAAAATTAGGCAAGTCAAATTAGACTTTTGTCGGCGTATTTTCCTAAAAACCCTTGTTTATAGGCTTCAAAGTTGCCGTCGAGAATGGATTGGCGGATATTTTTGACAAGATTTACGATGAAATAAAGGTTGTGTATGGAAGCGAGCGTTCCGGCGAACATTTCCTTCGCGCGGAAGAGGTGGGCGATATAGGCGCGGGTGTAGTTTTTACACGTGTAGCAAATACACGCCTTATCAATGGGTGTGAAGTCGCGGACGTACTGTGCATTCATGATATTTATTTTCCCATTATTTGTGTACAGCGTACCGTTGCGTGCGATTCGGGTCGGCGCCACGCAGTCAAACAAATCACAGCCGTTTTCGATGCCGCCAAAAAGATCTAGCGGATCTCCAATACCAAGCAGGTGCCGCGGTTTTTCTTCGGGTAAAAGCGCATTCACCCACGACACCGCCGTATACATGTCCTCTTTATCGAACGAACCGCCGATGCCGAAGCCGTCGAAATCCATTGCGCCTATAAACCGCGCGCTCTCTTTCCGCAAATCCTCAAACCTTCCGCCCTGCACGATGCCAAACAGACCTTGTTTGGCGCTCGCGCCCACATTTTTTTTGTGCGCATCCAAGCTTCGTTTTGCCCATCGGTGCGTCCTTTCAAGCGCTTCTTTCTGGTATTCATAGGAAGCATGCGGCGAAGTGCATTCATCGAACGCGAAAATCATATCCGCACCGATATTGTGCTGAATTTCGATTGATTTTTCCGGCGTAAAAAAATGCGTACTGCCGTCAATGCACGAACGAAATTCCACGCCATCTTCCGTAACCTTCGCCAGTTTCTCCTCTTTTTTATTTGGGGGTGAAACCCCCAAGTTGGAACTCGCGATTTTACTCACGCTTTCTCCGAAGGCGGCTCCGAGAGAGAAGGCTTGGAAACCGCCGGAGTCGGTCATGGTCGGACCGTTCCAATTCATGAAATTGTGGAGTCCGCCGGCATCGCGAATGATCTCATCGCCCGGCTGAAGATAGAGGTGGTACGTGTTCGCAAGGACGACCTCCGCGCCGAGATCTTTTACCTGCTCCGGAGTCATTGCCTTAACCGTTGCTTTCGTCCCCACAGTCACAAAAGCGGGCGTTTGGATACTCCCGTGCGGCGTGTCAATCATCCCAGCCCGCCCGAGCTTCCCCGCGAGTTTTTTCTCTATAGCAAATTTGATCGGTTTCATTCACACGATACTACCATATATAAGAGAAATATAGAAACATACACCACAGGGCTTTTTACCCTGCGGTGTTTTTATTAAAAATTTCCAATATCTAATTTCTAATCAAATGTCTAATGCGAAAAATTTGGACATTTGAATTTTTGTTTAGAAATTAGATATTGGTAATTAGAAATTTTTTGTAGATTTTTTAATGTTTCCCTTTCAAAAACTCCATGGCGCCCCACAGCCCGCCGATGTCTGCGAGCTTCGCTTTTCGTATCGCGGGCAGCTCCGGAAAAATATGCAAGATCTCTTTGAGGTATTTTTCGGTTGCGGGAATCGGAATGCCGATCTCCTTCATCATGGAACCGCCAAGGATGATGGCGTTCGGAGACCACATGACTATCACATTATTAAGCAAGTGCGCGAGTATCCGCGCTTTCTCGTCCCAAAACGCAAGGTCGGTCGTTTCGTACGGTTTCTTGCCGGTAGTCTTTTCGATGGCGTTTCCCGCAAGGAAATCGGAAGCATACTTCTCCCCCCCGGAAATGCTTAATACCTGCCAGCCGGGTTCAAAACCGTAGACATTCGCGTCTATCCGCCCGTTTACAATGCGCGCCCCGCCAAGCCCGGTGGATACCGTGATATATGCCACAATGTCAGAATCGCGCCCGGCACCGTAAACCGCCTCGCCAAGCCCGACGAGCGCCGCATCATTCTCAAGATGTATCGGAGCGCCGCATGCGCGAGAAAGGTCGTCAACAAAAGACCTGCCGCCCCATCCGGGGAAGTTTACCCCTTCAACGATCTCTTTTTTGTCGGCGGTGATCGGCGCGCCGGCACCGCCAGCGATGGAGTCGATACTGTCTCCGGTCGAAATTTCTTTCGCTACTTTTGCAATAAGAGCAATGGTATCATCATAGTCCGTCGGGGTATTGAATATCTGCGGTTCAAGAAAAGACTCGAAGGTGCGCGTTCCCGCTATGCGCAATTTTGTTTTTCCCAAGTCAAAAAGGATGTGCATATGGTTGAGGTTACCCGCGCTTCCCGCTTTCGATACCGAGTTTGCGTTCTATGTAACTGACACGACCAAGCAAATCTTCAATGTCAATTGGAGTGATCATTTCCGACTCTATTCGAGAAACGCTTCTTTCCAGTTTTCGCACGCGGTCGTCTGTTTCGGAAACGGTCGCTTTTACTATTGCCACGTCGGTTTTTATTACCGCCATTTCCCCTTTTACTTCCGTCATCTCGGTTTTAACTTCCGCCACCTCTCCTTTTACTCCCGCCACCTCTCCTTTTACTCCGACCATTTCGGTTTTCAAGCCGTCAATTTCGGTTTCCATTCGCTCGAAACCGTTCATCATAAGTACGGCAAGCCTCTCGACAAGCGCACCGAGTTTATCCAGTGTCATTTTTTCCTTTTTCGCGGTTTCTTTTTTCATTTTTGTTTTCATTGGTTTCATTATATGCTTTTATTGGCGCCTCTTCAACAATTCTCTCGTAAACTTCTTATAACTTTCCACTTCCGGCTGATCGAAGGCGTTAATATGCCAGAGCTTCGCCAGAAACATGGTTTCAATCATTTTCAACTGCAAGAACTGTCCAATCGAGTACTCGTCTATCGCGGGTAAAACGGTTTCCAAAAAAGGCAGCGCGTGTTCTTTATAAGCTTCTTTGGTGCCGCCGAGAATAGCGGACATAATTTCCGTAAAATCTTTGCCGACAATGTCGGGAGCAAACTTTGCAAAAACGTGTTCTGTCGGAACGGCGGCTCTGCCCTTGCCCGCTTCCGTATAAATGAAATTAGTGAGCTTGTCTTTCGGTCCGCCGAAATAGAGCTGTACCATGGAATGCAAATCGGTCGAACCGATGGAAACGATCGGGGTAACGCCGGCATAGACGGATGCGCCGTCTTCGCTGTACCGCTTTCCGAGGCTTTCCGCAGAGAGCTGCCGCCACCATTTTCCGACGGATTCAAGCTCGGAATTAAAAAAGAAGCTGTTGTAAATGTTTAATTTCTTTTTGGCGTACAAAAATGCGGAAACCGCTCCAAGCAATGCTTGGTTTTCAAGACCTCTTTGTTTCAAACACTCGCCGCGCATGATGCGCGCCCCGAGAAGGAACTCGATTGTATTCACTCCCGCAAGCGCGAGCGGGAAAAGTCCGGTAGCGGAAAATACGGAATATCTTCCGCCGAGTTTTTCAGGAAGAGAGAGAACATGCATGCCCTTCTCAAACGCCAAAGCGCCAAGCGCCGATGCGTCGTCAGTGGTCACGACCGTCCTTTCGGCGGCGTCTTTTGCGCCGAATTTGTGCTGCAAAATATCGAACAAGAATGCGGCATTTGCGATAGTCTCGGTCGTGGCGCCGGATTTCGTCACGATGTTCAGTACGATCTCGCGCGGATCATTCACCTGATGTCCGAGAACTTGCTTGATGAGTTCCATTTCCCGCGGATTGTTGGTATCGGCAAAAATGAGTTTGGGGGTGCGGGGAAGAAACAGATCTGTTTTTCCGTAGAGCGCTTCGTACACCGCGGCTGCGCCGAGATTCGAACCGCCGATACCGGCTATGATGACGTATTTCAACCGCTCGTTTCTCAGTGTTTGCGCAAGCGAGTTTGATTTGTCCGCTTGCTCTCCGTCGGAAACCAGATTGATTGAACATTCGGGCGTATCGTATCCGCCCTGCATAACGATACCGGAAAGATGCGCGATATACGGCTCAAGCGCTTTTGACTGATCCGCCATTTCGGCTTCGTGCAAGAGCAGGCTGTCTTTGTATGAAATTCGTATATTTTCGTGCATGGTTGTGTTTATCCTCTTCCCCTGTCCTTCATCGCTTCCGCAATGCGAGAAACGGCAATGGCATACGCGGCATTCCTGAGGGTTGTATTTTTTACTTCAGCGATCTTCCAGACTTCGTCGAACGAACGGCGCATGATCTTTTCGAGCTTCCCGAGCACTTCCGCTTCTTCCCAGGCGTATCCGTACGCATTTTGTACCTGTTCAAAATATGATACCACGACTCCGCCCGCATTGGTAAGAATATCGGGCACGACGACCGTTCCTCTCTCGTTCAGTATCTTCTCCGCTTCCGCCGTGAGGGGACCGTTCGCGAGTTCGACGACGAGCTTCGCTTTGAGTTCTTGCGCCTCTTTTCCGGTAATGGAATTTTCGAGTGCGGCGGGAATGAAAATATCCGCATCCTCTGCATGGCTGTCAGTTTTTCGAACCATTTCGGCGCCGGTGTAGCCGAAAACCGACCCTGTGGCATCTTTGTATTTTTCCACTTCGCTGATATCAAGCCCCATGGCGTTCACGATCGTACCGCTTGAATCGGAGACGGAAATTATTTTATACCCTTTGTCCTGAAGAATTTTTGCAACATTTCTGCCCGCATTGCCGAATCCCTGAATGGACGCCGTCGCGTTTTTCGGAAGCCCAAGCTTTTTTGCCGCTTCTTCGAGAACATAGACGCCCCCTTGCGCGGTGGAGTACGAACGCGCCTTGGAACCGCCGACAGAAAGGGGTTTCCCGGTAATAACGCCCGGTTCATGATGCCCGCGCACTTGCTCGTATTCGTCGAGCATCCACGCCATAATCTGCGGACTCGTATTCACATCCGGCGCGGGAACATCAACGCGGTCTCCGATAATGGGCGAGATGGCGCGAATGTATCCGCGGGCGAGCCGTTCGAGTTCTCCTGCTGAAAGTTCTTTCGGGTTCACGACGACGCCCCCCTTTCCTCCGCCGAGAGGAATGTCAACGACCGCCGTCTTGAACGCCATCCAGGCGGAGAGCGCTTTCACTTCTCCTTCGTTCACGTTCTGGTGGAAACGGATGCCGCCTTTGAACGGACCGCGCGCATTGTTATACTGGCTTCGGAAACCGCGAAAGACGCGCGTCTCCCCGCCGTCCATTTTGACCGGAATGCTCACTTCAAGAAATCTCTGCACACCCTCTAGCTGGCGGTAGATATTTTCCGGAATATCCGCGAACTCGCGCGTTTTTGCGAGCTGTGCGAGAAATTTGTCGAATTCATCGAATGTTTCTTTGGGTGTTTCCATACGGGGAAAAATTAAAAAGAATAAAAATGAAGCGCGATAATACTTTCAATAGTATTCCGCACCACTACGAAAAGCAAGAGGGAAGATTCATCTGCTCTTTGCAACACGGCAAGATGCCAATCAGTTACAAAAAACAGCCGCTCCTATGAGGAGCGGCTATGATTGTTTTACAGGTCGTGTCCCGAGTAGGACAGATTGAAGCTCTTGTTGATGAGGGGAAAGTCCGGGACCATTTCGCCTTTGACGGCGGTCGGGAAGGCTTGCCAATTCAAGAAGGATGTATCGCGGACTTTGACACGGGTGATCTCTCCGTTCATGTCGGTCGCAACGAAGTACACGATGTCCCCGCGCCAGCCTTCGACGACGGATACGGCGAAGGAATTTTTGCGAAAGGCGATGTCTTTTTCCATCTGCGGCAGATTCTCGTCAGTGAGCTTGCGCAATACTTCTTCGATTAACCTGAAAGACTCAAAAACTTCGAGAACGCGAATTTTCAGGCGTGCATGCACGTCGCTCGTATCTCGCGTCGGAACGCTGAATTGCAATTCGTTGTACGCTGCGTACGGATGATCTTTTCGCGCGTCAATTTTAATGCCGCTTGCGCGCGCGGGTATGCCGATGACGCCGAAATCGCGAATGATCTCTTCTGAAAGGGTGCCCGTGCCCGTAAGACGATTATGAAGGGAGTGGCTTTGCTCCGCAACGGCGATCACTTCGTTGAAGTCTTTGACGATTTTTGGAATGTCGGCGAGGAATGCGGCTTTCTTTTCTTCGTGGATATTTCGCGTAACGCCGCCGATGACGTTCACTCCGCGCAAGAATCGGCTGCTGGTCAGGCGTTCATTCCAGCGCATGATCTTCTCGCGAAGGCGGGCGCCGTTTGCGCCGCCGAACGAGAAAGCAGTATCGAGCATGATGAAACCGATGTCATTCATATGGTTTGCGATCCGTTCCAGCTCAGCGTAGGCGACACGGAGCAATGTATGTTTTTCAGGAACAATAATACCTGAAAGCATTTCTACCGCCTGACAAAACGCGAGTGAATGAGCAAAGGAGCTGTCGCCGGAAATGCGCTCGGAGAGCTTGATTTTTTTTTCGAGCGGCAGATGTTCAAAAAGTTTTTCGGAACCTTTGTGGACATAGCCGAGCATCGGGTCAAGGAGCAACACTTCTTCTCCGAGAACACTGAAGCG
>CAYRXD010000007.1:25344-31294 GCA_964428135.1 uncultured Candidatus Saccharibacteria bacterium
GTGCAGGACTTTCTCCCCGTGACATTGAAAGCGAAAATGTCCCGGTTCGATGATCCCCGCATGCACCGGACCGACGGGGATCTCGTACACGCCATCCCCTTCTACGGTATTGAAACGATACGGCTTCCCTTCGGCAATCTTCGGGCGTTCATTCCATGGAAAATCCTTTCGAAGCGGATATTTGTCTTTCGGAAAATTCACGTGCAGTACCGTCGGACGCGGGTCGGGGTGCCCCACCGGTTCCAGTCCGAACATTGTTTTTATTTCCCGTTCATACGCGGAGAATTCCTGAAAATCTGCCGCAAAAGACGGGAAATTATTTTTGGTTTCAAAATACGGCGCAAGAAAAAAAGTCCCCCCGGGTAAAGCAAAAATATAATATACGCGGAACACGCCATGTTCTCTTCGATTATCAGTGCAAGCGATAGTCTTCAGACGGAGACCTTCCTCGCGATACAAGCGGTCAATGGTCGTTCTCAGTTCGGCTTCGTTCTGGAGCGAAAGAATCAAATTGCCCTCTTTTTTCGGAAGTGCGCCTGACGGAAAGTATTGTGTTTGTATTTTGTGTATGTCCATAGATTTACATTGAAATTCCTAATTACTAATTTCCAATTTCTAACGAAAGCCCAAAATGCCAAATGTAAGAATCGGTTCGGAGCGGCGTTTTGAAATTTTGATTTTTAAAATTTGACATTTTTTTGGAAATTAGAAATTGGGAATTGGAAATTATTTCGTAAACCCGCTCGCCGCGGTCTGTATCAAGTCATGCAGCACTGTCGGAAGATGAATCGAAAGAGCGGCAAGCGTACCGAGAAGCAGAATGATGGGAATGATCGTGAATACTCCGGTCTCTCCTTTCGGTAAGGCTTCGCCTTCGGCCGTAACCGCCGTGTGTCCGAAGATCATCAAGGTAAAGTTTCGGAGGAATCCCACAAATACGAGCCCAAACAACGGAGCAAGCGCGAGAACGAGCAAGTGGTGTTCGTGCGCTCCGGAAGAGAGTATGGAGAACTTGGAGAGGAATGTGCCGAAAGGCGGCATGCCGGTCACGGCAAAGATGCCGACAAAAAGAAGCGGTGCGGTAAGAGGAAGCACGGCAAGCGCACCGGTCACATTCTTTATCTTTGTCGTGCTGTATTTAAGAAGAAGATTTCCCGCCGAGAAAAAGAGCGCGGATTTTGTGATTGCGTGATAGATCATGTGAAGAATCGCCCCGAAAACCCCGACTCCGCCGAAACCGAACCCAAGCGCGACAATACCCATGTTCTCAATACTCGAATATGCCAAGAGCCGCTTATAATTGCGCTGAAAGAGGAGAGTGAACGCCATGATGAGAATGGAAATACACCCGAAGAGTATGAGCAGGCGCGAAGTGAATTCCGGTCCCGCGGAAAGGTCGGCAACTTGTTTGAAACGCAAGATAGCGAGGAAAGCGGTATTCAAGAGTACGCCCGAAAGAAGCGCGGAGATTGGCGCGGGAGCTTTGCCGTGAGCGTCCGGAAGCCATGTGTGCATGGGGGCAAGACCCGCTTTGGTGCCGTAGCCGATGAAAATGAAAATAAACGCAATCTTTACGGCGAGCGGGTCCAGGCTTGGCGCGCGAGAGAGGAAGTCTTTCCAGGTAATGCTTGCATCTGTCACCCCGGTATACGCCAAGGATAAAATAGTCAGGGTACCGAAAAACCCGACAAGAAGCCCGATAGAGTTTATGATGAGATATTTCCACGCCGCTTCCGTCGCCGAAGGTTTGTTGTAAAAACTGATGAGGAATGCCGTCGAAAGCGTAGTTGCCTCTATCGCCGCCCACATAACGATCGGGTTTGCGGCAAGCACGGAGAACAGCATGGCGAAAATAAACAGATGATAAAACACATAGAATTGCTTGACGCGGGCTCTGCCGATGATTCCCTTTTTCATTTCAGCGGAGAGATACCCTTCGGAATAGAGCGCCGCCGCAAATCCGATAAACGTAATGATAAGCACGAGCACCATGCCGAGCGCATCAAGGAAAAGCAATCCCGAGATCGGACCTGCTCCTTCCACATGTCCCCCGAGAGAAACAACCGGCGCGGCGGCAAGCGCAAACAGAAAGGTGACAAGGGAAGAAGCGATGGCAAGTATGCCGAATATGGACACATGTCTCTTGTGCAAAAGTGCGGTGACTGCGCCCGCGGCTATGGGGATTATAAGAAAAATTGAAAGCATATGTGTTAAGTTAAAAGTCCGTAAAGTCGAAAGTCCATAAAGTCTGTCGTCGTTACTTTCGACTTTACGGACTTTATAGACTTTTGACTCAGTCCCCTCCTTCTTTTAAGCTCGACATCGACACTACATCAAGCGTGCCAAAATGCCGTTTCAAAAGCATCACGAAAACTATCGCTATCGCGAGCCACACAATGATCTCGAACGTGATCGCAAGATCAAGCCCGAAGGTCTGCCGGAATCCGGTGAGTGCGGCGATATACACGACCCAATTCTCCAGCGTCAGAATTCCGATGATCTGAGCGAAGGCGCCTTTGCGGTTCACGGTGACAAAGAAGGCGATCAGGAGTCCCGCCAGATGAAGCGGCGCATAGCCGATGTTTGGGGCAATAGCATTGAAAGAAGGCGTCTGAAATACCATGGAGTACGAAAAAATAGAAAGTCCGAAAATAATGGATAAAGTGAGCGACGTGGAAAGGTATGTGTCCGATGCGAAAAATAATCTGTTTTTCGCGGTAAAACGGTAAAAGAAAGCGGGAGTGAGTACTACCTTGATTATAAAAGTCACGATGGCGGCATATAAAAGGAAATGGTCTCCCCCTTTGATCGCAGAGAAGAAGAGGAACACGGACAGCAAGAGTGATTGCAGCAGATAGAGCGTGATCAGCACTCCGTTTTTTTTCGTCGTATGCATGAAAATCGTGGCGAGGAAAAACCCGATGTCGACGACCGCCAGCATAAGAACGTAATTTGAAAGCATTTCGTGTGGCATGTTCATGATATTAGACGACCGTTAGTGCAATAGCAACCGCCCCGAGCACGAAAGCCGTAGCGATCAAGTTCGGAACCCGAAAGATGCGAAGCTTCGCAATGACCGATTCAAACAATGCGATCCCGAAAGCGAATAAAAGTATTTTTGCGGCAAGGGCGAAAACAGCCGCCAAGAGAGTCGAAAAGAGAGCGGGAAGCATTTCATTGCCTGAACCCGCGCCAGCCGCTGGCAACATCCCCCACGGAAAGAAAAGATTTGCGCCAAGAATCACAAAACCGAGAAGCTTTGCGTAAGCCGCAAGTTCAACGAGAGCCAAACGCTTCCCCGAATACTCGAAGATCATCGCTTCGTGGATCATTGTCAGTTCCAGGTGCGTTGTCGGATTGTCAACCGGCACACGCGCATTTTCCGTCAAAAGAGCGATGAAGAATGCCGAGAACGCAATGAAGACCGGAAGAAAATCAATGGCAGGCGCAGCAAGAAACGCCGTCGTTATTCCCCCAAAATTTCCGGAGCGAGCCGTGAGAGCAAGCGGCACGAGAGAGAACACGAGCGCCGCTTCCGCAAGCGCCGAGAGCGACATTTCCCGGCTTGAGCCGAACCCTCCGAACGAACTGCCCGTATCCATTCCGGCAAGCGCCGTGAAAAACGTCACGACAGCAAGTACATAAACGAACACAAAGATATTTCCGGTCGAAACGCTCGTACCGGCGAACAAAAACGGAATACCGGATAACGCCACTGCCGTTGCTCCGAAGATCACGTGCGGAGCCACCCGGAACACCCATGATGCATCGGGCGAAATAACCTCGTCTTTCCGGAAGAGTTTTTGCAGATCACCGTACGGCTGCATAATACTCGCACCGGCTCTTCCCTGGAACGCCGCTTTGCACTTTCTCACAATGCCGACAAAAAGCGGCGCAAGGGCAAATACAAGAGCAGCGTGTGCGAATGATAAGATGATAATTGGCATGGTCATGGTAAAATTTATTACAGCGAAGAGACGAGCAGGACGATGATCGTCAGGAAAATATACAAAATATACGTATGCACATTCCCGTTTTGTATTTTGGTGGATTGACCGGCAAGCCAGGTCATCGCAATCCCGTACGGATCGTACAAGTACTTCGTCCAAATGTCCGTAACGTGGAACTGAACGCTCCGCGAGAGGGGGAAATATTTGTGAAGCGCGGGCGAGTACCGGGATTCTTCACTTTTAACCGGACGAAGCATACTGCCGAAGATAACGAGAAGCGTACGAGAAAAACCAAGCGCGCTGATCTCCGTCCGAGGATTGGCAACCGGCGCTCCGCAATCCCACGTCGCGCATATTCTCTCTTTTTGTTTCCTCCCGAGGAGCCGTGCGACCGCATACGTACCCGCCGCCGATGCAATGAAAAGGATCGCGATGAAAGAAAGCGAGACGGTATTGGCTTGCGCGGCGGACTCAAGCGCTGCGGGGAGAAATTTTCGCTCCCCCGCCTCAAGCCCGAGATCGCTTGCTATTCGTAAAAGAACGCTTGAGATCGGAGCGGCGAAGACGCCAAAGAGAACACACAGAAAAGCAAGAATCCCTTGCCCGAGTTTCATTGAAAAAGAATCTTCTCTTGCATTCGCGGCAGACTCGCTGCGAGGTCGCGCGAGAAACGTAATACCGATAACCTTTACGAAGCACGCCGCCGCAAGTCCGCCGGTCAGAGCCAGAGCGCCCAGTCCGAGCGCAAACACGACCTTGCTGCCCGCACTCGCGACGCTCACGCCCGAGAGAAGCGCCTGAAATGTCAGCCATTCGCTCGCAAAGCCATTGAGCGGGGGCAACCCTGAAATGGCGATGGAGCCGATAATAAAGAAGAAAGCGGTCACGGGGAGAGTTTTTATCAGTCCGCCGTATTTCTCCATGTCGCGCGTTCCAGTTGCGGACACCACCGAACCCGCACCCAAGAAGAGCAGTCCTTTAAAGAGCCCGTGATTGATCGTATGGTAGAGGGCGGCTGCAAGTGCAATACTTGCAAGTCCTGAATATCCGATCGCAAAAAGCATCACCGCCGCCCCAAGCCCCAAAAGAATGATGCCGATATTCTCCACGCTGTGGTACGCGAGCAGCCGTTTCAAATCATGCTCGGCAAGCGCATAGAGCACTCCAAGCACCGCACTGACGGCTCCGAAAACGAGAATGGTGATCCCCCATGCGAGACTTACCGGTGCAAGCAAGTCAAAGAGAAAACGTATCATCATAAAGATCGCCACCTTGAGCATGACTCCGGAGAGGAGCGCAGATACATGGGACGGCGCTACGGGATGCGCTTTCGGAAGCCAGATGTGAAGCGGAATAACGCCGGCTTTGATCGCCAGACCGAAGAGCGCCGATGCAAGAGCAAGATCCTTGATCACTCCGGGGATAGCAAGGTTCATGGAGCGCAAGACATCGAAATCAAACGAGCCGGTGACGCCATAAAGGAGCACGAAAGCAAAGACGATGAACTCCGTTCCCGCTTGGGTCATCAAGAAATACAGAAAACCGGAGCGGATGTTTTCCGGATTTCCGTGTTCATAGGTAACGAGAAAATAGGATGACACCGACATAAGCTCCCAGGCGATAAGGAAAAAGATAGCGTGGTTTGCCGTTACCACAAGAAAGAGGCTCGCAATGAAAATATTATAAAAAAATCCGAACGATCCGATGCTGTATTTTTCTTCCAGATGGCGGATATAGCCGATGCCGAATATCGAAGAAGCGAGAACGACGAGAGAAATGAGAAGAATGAAAAACGCAGTGAGAGAATCAACAAGGAGAGAAAGAGAAAGAAGCGGAAGCGTCGTATCGAAAACAAAAAATATCTCTTTTCCCGAAAGAAGCAGGTTCCCCGCAAAAGCGATACCGAAGAGTGCGCCGAAACTCGGTATGACATGAGCGGCGAAATTTGCGAGCGGCGAGTTCCGCGATTTCTTTTTTTTGCTTACAAGCATGATGTGCCT
>CAYRXD010000008.1:0-3501 GCA_964428135.1 uncultured Candidatus Saccharibacteria bacterium
TTTGCGTCGGAACGCAGGAGGCGTTTGGGGCTCATGTTGTATTGTATAACTCTTCCTATTGCTTTTTATTTCCAGATATGCTAGGATACAGGGTATTCGGTAATGCTTGCTTCGGCAAGACCCACCCCTCTTCCGAGGGCTGGGCAAGTGCAAAAAAGCCATACTTTTCGCTAAAAATGTCAAAGTATGGCTCACCTTACACCTTTCGGAGTTGGCGGAGCACAACCGCCTCAAATGGGTAATATAATACTACAATTTACACAGTCCATTGCTGTGCTGCCATTTCTTGCAATGGGACTGACTTCCCCTTTTGTTTCTGCCGATATCTTCCAGCCCTCGCTTTCGGGTGTCGTTTCTGTGGGCGATAAAGAAGACAAAGAAATGGCTGTCAAACAGGCGGAAGAAGCGCTTCGTGCCGAAAAGGCGGCGAAGATAGATGCGTACTTCAAGGCAAGGAGTATGCCTTTGGCAGGCTTTGGAGAGAAGATGGTCGCAGCCGCAGAAAGCTACGGTCTTGACTGGCGTCTTTTGCCCGCTATTGCCATACGAGAGTCAAGCGGAGGAAAGCAAGCTTGCGGTTATAACCCTTTCGGTTGGGCTTCGTGCCGAATCGACTTCAAGAGCTATGGCGAAGCGATAGAAACGCTCGCCCGGAATCTTGGCGGAAAAAACCCGAGAACCGCCGCTTATTACAGCGGCACAACGAAAGAGAAACTCCATCACTATAACGGAACGGTTGTTCCAACATACACACAGGAGGTCTTGGATATTATGGAGAGTATCGGGAAATAGCCGGGTCATGATATAATACAACCATGCCATTTTTGAAACACTTCACTCCTCGTTTTCTCGCGCGAGCTATTGCGACTTCGCTTTTTACAGCCGTACTTGCCGGGGAGTGGGACGTGTGGTGGCACGTGACTATCGGGCGCGAGGCATTCTGGGAGCCGCCGCATATGCTCATTTACGGTTCCGTTTCTCTTGCGATACTTCTTGGTGTTGTTGGATTTATAAAAACGAAAGCGCCGGCATGGAAACGCATTGCCGGATTTCTTGTTATCGTTCCTCTTCTCGCGCCGCTCGATGAGCTGTGGCACAAATGGTTCGGCGTGGAAAATCTCACAAGCCCTCTGGTGGTGTGGGCGCTTCCGCATGTGCTTTTGATTGCAGCGGTGGCAACGGCGCTTGTTTTGACGCTTCCGCTTTTGCGCAAAGAAGAAAACATGGAAGAAACGCGGCGGATGTTTGGCGCAATGATCTTCGCGGCGCTTTTGAATCTCGGCATCATTCTCGCGATTCCGCTAAACCCGATCGGCGCATATCACTTGCTCGGATTTTTCGGATCCGCTTTCACCGCATTTCTCATCTCGTTTCTTTTTCTTTCATCCGAAAAATGGATCGGGGGCTTCGCTCCGGCGCTTCTTACCGCCGCTTTTTTTCTCGTCTTGTACCTTGCTGGCGTTGAGGGGAGAGAACCGGCGAATCCGCACATTATCATGAATCCGCACTCGTACATTCCGGCGTGGCTTGTCGTGTTTGCGTACATTATTCCCGCGATGTTCGTCGGCATAAGCTCGCGTTTTCGGCTGCCTTTCCGCGGCATGATGATCGGCTTTTTGTGGGGATTTATTTTGTACGCTTTCGCATCGGGATTTTTTGAACCGGCATTGCAATACGGTACTACTGAAGCGATAGAAGCCATTCTCTCCGCCACCGTTGGCGGTGCCATCGGCGCGATACTTTTTGCAAAAATCACAAAATCGTGATATATTTTTAATCGGGACATTCACAGACAGCGGACGTTCTTTATTGGAGAAGTGTCATGAGATTTCCTATACATATAGGTGTGGGCGACAAGCCCAGACCTGAGAAAGCAAAACGTATCGGTTCATAAAACCAGTATTTGATTGAGGAGGAGAGTCTTCGGGCTCTCCTTTTTTTATTTTCACCCATAGCTAATTCTAGCATATGCTAGAATTAGCTATAGGTATTTTTCCCGGATATTTTTATGATATACTGTACCAATGCAAAAACACATCATCAAAAATTACGAAGCGCTTGCGACGAATCAGCTCCGCAAAGACGCGCTTGATATTTTGGAAGCGGGATATGAAGCGATACTGACGAAGAATGTCATTCGCGGGGCGGTGACGCGCGAAGGGAATACCATTTGCGTAAAAGGTATGAATGTCTGCTTTGATGACTACGAGCGGATCTTTTTTGTCGGGGTGGGGAAGTGCGCGGTGGATGCGGGCGAAGCGCTTGAAGAAATTATCGGAGACAAACTTACGGAAGGCATTGTGCTTGACGTAAAGAGCGGCATATTCAAAAAACTCACCTCGCGTGTGGGGACGCATCCGTACCCGACGGAACAGAACGTCGAAGCCGCGAAAGAGATTAAGGCGATGCTTGAAAAGACCACCGAAAAAGACCTCGTGCTTACGGTTATCTCCGGCGGCGGTTCCTCGCTTCTCTGTCTGCCGCACGAGCTCAAATGCGAGAGTATCACGAAGATTACGAAAGCGCTCATGGATCAGGGCGCGCCGATTCAAGAGATAAACACGGTGCGCAAACATCTTTCCGAGATTCAGGGCGGATGGCTCGCGCAAATGGCGTATCCGGCGAGAGTCATTTCTCTTCTTTTTTCTGATGTCCCCGGGAATGATATCGGCACCATCGCGTCCGGACCCACGGTTCTTGATACCACGAAGAAAGTGGACGCGGAGCAGATACTTATGAAGTACGACGCTTTTAAAGTCTGCGAAGTTCCGTATTGCGAGATTCTCGAAACGCCGAAAGATGAAAAGTATTTCAAGAACGTGCACAATATTCTCGTAGTGACAAACGATACGGCGCTTACTGCGATGGCGCAAAAAGCGAGCGACCTTGAATACGGTGCGGTCATTTGCAGCAATTGCGCACAAGGCGAGGCGCGAGAGTTTGGTAAGAAAATCGCATCAGATGAGTACGCAGTAAAAGGATGCTACTTGTACGGTGGAGAAACAACCGTAACCGTTAACGGCAACGGAAAAGGCGGAAGAAATCAGGAAGTCGTCCTCGGCGCCTTGCCTCATGTGCGTGAAGGCATGCTCGTGCTCGGCGCGGCATCAGACGGCTGGGACAACTCTGATGTCGCCGGAGCCCTCGCCGACAAAGACCTCGTTCTTTCCGCGGAAAATCTCGGGCTTTCCCCGGAAAATTTTTTGAAAAAAAATGACTCATACGAATTTTTCTCGCAAGTCGGCGGACATATAGAAACCGAACGAACCGGAGCGAATGTCGCGGATTTTTATTTTGTGTTGGCGGCTTGACAAAAAGCACAGTATTTGTTTAACTGTTCTTGAAATTGAGGTAAAGTTTTCCTGATTGTTTTTTGTCGCACATTGATACCGTGAGGTCATTATGAAAATTTTGATGAAAATAATGCAAGTATTTTCTGCGTCGTTCTTTCTCCTTTTTCGGGGTACGCCTTCGCTTGGGCTTGCAGGGCGGGGGGCTCTC